>NZ_SSOL01000064.1:0-110471 GCF_029871275.1 Pseudomonas sp. BN414 | reverse complement strand
TGATGTCAGACGCCCTCGATTAGTGCGCTTAGTCGAGTCATTGGGTGAGCACTATCCACGGGCAGAGCTGTGCCGGCTGTTCGGCATCAATCGCAGCAGTGTCTATGCCGCCGCCAAGTCAGCGGCTCGCGGTAATCAGCCGCACGCCAGGTTGCGACAGCGCTTGGTGGAGCTGCATGTCCAGAGTCGGCGTTCGGCAGGCGCCCGGACGCTCGCGGCGGCTTTGCGCCAGGAAGGCTGGGCGGTGGGTCGATTCCTGGCCGGCCGTTTGATGAAGGAGGCCCAGTTGTTCAGCTCGCAACGCCGTCGACACCGTTACCGCCCAGCGGAGGGCGAGAGTGCCAAGGCGTCGAACGAGCTGGACCGACAGTTCCGCACTCACGGTCCCAATCAGGTGTGGTGCGGTGACGTGACGTACATCTGGGCCGGCGGGCGCTGGATCTACTTGGCCGCGGTCATGGACCTGTATGCGCGGCGGATTGTGGGTTGGGCAATGTCCGATCGTCCGGACTCGCAGCTCACCGGACGTGCTTTGCGCGTGGCCTATGAGGCTCGCGGTTGCCCCGGCGGCGTGCTGTTTCACTCCGACCAGGGCAGCCACTACAGCAGTCAGGAGTTTCGACAATTGCTCTGGCGGCATCGAATCCGCCAGAGCATGAGTCGTCGCGGCAATTGCTGGGACAACGCCCCGATGGAGCGTTTCTTCCGGAGCCTAAAATCCGAATGGATACCGGCTTCGGGTTACGCCAGCCAAGCCGAAGCAGAGGCTGACGTACTGCGCTACCTGACCGACTACTACAACCACCGACGGCCGCACAGCTACAACAGTTACCAGACACCGGTACAGCGCGAAGCGCTGGCTGGATAGACCTAAACCGGTGTCCAGTTTTACTTGACCACTTCAGCTTGACCTATAGTTGAAACTGATCGACCGCTGGTCCGGGAGGGGGAACGCAATGCGCCTCCCGTTCTCTTACTCGCTGGGAGATCGGGCTTAACCAGGGATCCCTATTCGCCTATCGGCCGCCGTTTTTATGGAACAGCTATCTGGCTTCGCCCCCGACCAGGCCACTTTCGACCTGAATTTTCTGCTCAATGGCGGTGCCGTCGGCGCGCTGTTGCAGAGCCGCGACTGGGCGGGCTCACCTCTGGGGAATCCGGCCAACTGGTCGCCCACGCTCAAGACCCTGATGTCCACCCTGTTGCCTGCCAAGGCCCAGATCGTGCTGTTCTGGGGGCCGAAATACGTCGCCCTGTACAACGATGCCTACGTGCCCACCATCGGCGCCAAGCATCCGCGCGCCCTGGGCCGCCCGGCCATCGAGAACTGGAGTGAACTCTGGAGCGATCTCGGTCCCCTGCTCGAGGCCGTGCGGGAAACTGGCGAAACCTTCACCGCCCAGGATCGGCCCTTCTACATCGAGCGTGATGGACGGGGAGAAACCGCCTACTTCGATGTGTCCTATTCGGCGGTCCGGGAAGAAACGGGTTCGGTTGGCGGCGTGCTGTGCATTGTCACTGAAACCACCGAGCGCGTTCGATTCGAAAGACGCCAGGCCTTCCTGCTCGAACTCAGCCAGACCTTGCGTTCGAGCTCCGACCCCGAAGAAATGGAGATCCTTTCCTTGCGCAAGATCGGCGAGGCACTCGGCGCTTCGCGGGTTTTCTTCGGCGAAGACAACGGCGACGGCGAGAGCTTCAGGGTTCATCGGGACTACTACCACGGCAACCGCTCCGCCTGGGGGCAGCATCGCTATCGAGATTTCGGCGGCGACCTGCTGCGTGCGTTGCGCTCCGGTCTTCCGGTAATCCGCGACGACATCGCCAGCGAGAAGGGACTGACGGTCGGGGAAATGTCGCTATGCGGCGAACTGGACGTGGCGGCGACGCTGCACATTCCGGTCGTTCGCCACGGCACTCTGGAGGCGACACTGGCCATTCACCACGATCATCCCCACGACTTCCTGCCTGCCGAAGTTGCCCTGGCGGAAGAAATCGCCAAGCTGATCTGGAATTCGGTGCATCACGCCCGGGCGGAAATGGCCTTGCGGGCCAGCTCGGCGCAGCTGTCGGCCATATTCGACCAATGCAGCGCCGGCATCGCCGTCTGTGACCAGGACGGCACCTTCACCCGGGTGAATGATCGCTATTGCGAGATCGTCGGACGCTCACGCGAAACACTGCTTGGGCTGTCGCTGCGCGATATATCCCAGGTCGACCACCCGCTCCCGGAACCGCTGGTGGATGACAGCCTCTGTATGGGGCCGTTGCTGGAGGGCACTGGACGCTACATCTTGCCGGATGGCCAGACGGTGTGGGTCCAGAATCAGATCACGCCGCTATTGAACGACCAGGAACAGTTCAACGGCATCCTCCTGGTCTGCGTGGACATCAGCGCACGGGTCCGCGCCGAGGTGGAGTTGCGCAAGCTGAACGAGGACCTGGAAGGTCGCGTCGCCTCCATGGTCAGCCAGCGTGAGTCGGCGGTGGCGCAGTTGCACGAAGCACGCAAGATGGAAATGGTCGGCCAGCTCACTGGCGGCATCGCCCATGATTTCAACAACCTGCTCACGCCGATCATGGCGTCGCTGGAGCTGATTCGCCGCCGGTTGACCGAAGAGCGTGACCGGGGACTTATCGATGGGGCCTTGTTGTCGGCGGATCGCGCGCGAATCCTCGTTGGCCGCCTGCTGACGTTCGCGCGTCGGCAGACGCTAAAGCCCCAGGCAATTGCGCTGCACACCCTGATGAACGATATGAGTGACCTGCTCGGCCGCTCACTCGGCCCGACCATTCCCGTCACCCTCGATATTCCCGAGCAGTTGCCCCCTGTCATCGTCGACCCGCACCAACTCGAACTGGCGATCCTCAACCTGGCGGTCAATGGTCGTGATGCCATGCCGGACGGCGGCGGGCTCATCATCCGCGCGCAAGTGAAGGAAGTCGCCGAGGACTCGATCAAGGGCATCGCCCCAGGACGATTCATGTGCCTCACGGTGACTGATGACGGATGCGGCATGAGTGCCGAAACCCTGGAACGGTGCATGGAGCCATTCTTCTCTACCAAGGGCGTGGGCAAGGGCACCGGGCTCGGCCTTTCAATGGTGCAGGGGCTGGCGGCTCAGTCGGGTGGCGGCCTGAGCATCGTGTCGGAATCCGGGCGCGGCACCGAGGTTTCCTTGTGGTTGCCGATTGGCGAGGGGCCGGAGGTTTATCGAAGCGAAGCGCCGGTCGACGCGCCCCTTGCGTGCCGTCCCACACAGGTGCTGCTGGTGGACGACGAGGAACTGGTACGCCAGACGACGGCGTTGCAACTAGGCGAACTCGGTTACCAGGTCACCTCGGCGGATTCGGCAGCCGCCGCCCTCGACCTGATCGAGGCAGGCCTGAAGCCGGATGTACTGGTGACCGATCACATAATGGCGGACAAGACGGGCGTCCAGCTCGCCCATGAACTGCGCCAGCGCAATGAAAGACTTCCGGTATTGATCATCACCGGCTTCGCCAATCTCACGCCCAAGCAGCTGCGCGGGTTCGAAGTGCTGACCAAACCCTATCGCCGCGTGGAACTCGCCGAGCGCCTTGCGCAGTTGCTGAATCCGCCGCACCGCTGACCAAAAAAAAACCTTGAACGATTCCGAAGGCGCCAATTCTCATTATTTGGAGCCTCTGGTGGCCTCCCCTCATACCACCGGAAATGCGAGAAGCGGCAGGAAGCCGGCTCGTAGCTCTATACGGCTGCCTCACCGCCCCCTCATCGGCGGGGCGGCCGTTTTCATTTGGGGCGTCGAAGCGGCAGCCGAAGCCGCCGCTTCGCGCGGGGGATGGGGATTATCTGTCGCGTCCGCCACCGCCTTGCTGGCCGCCACCCTTGCGGCTGGTATCAGAAGTGCGATCCTGCTCTTTCTTGATATCGCTTTGCTGGCCGCCTTTTTTTCCCGATTCGGATGCGCGATTACGATCCTCGTTGAAGTTGCCTTTACCGCCTTTTTGTTCGTTCATGAGTCGAATCTCCAGATGGTGAGGTGAGCGAATGCAGTGGCATTCCCCTTGTCCGAACCGACACAGCCGAGAATCGTTCCGACTCTTTTCGCCTCCTGGCCCTGTGCGAAAACGAGCCCGGTGGGCCGTTCCACCATCAATTCGCCATCAGAATTCCTGCTTCGAGACCTGATTTTTTCTCGGATGGCGATCCGCTCGCTCAACGCAAACCCCCGATCTTGCCGCGGCGCTACGAACATCCAAACGACCGTTTTCATTTTTGACCAGTTGGCCAGCATATGGCCGGACGCGCCAACCGAACTCGCCCGGCATGCAAAAACGGTCTGAACAGCGGCTCATCCATTGACCACGGTGCCGCCGTTCACATGCAACACCTGCCCGCTCATATACGAGGAGTCGCTGCTGCCCAGGTATACATGCGCCGGCGCAACTTCCGACGGTTGCCCCGGACGTCCCATCGGCGTATCGGCACCGAACTTCGCCACCTTCTCGGGACTGAAGGTCGAGGGAATCAGCGGGGTCCAGATGGGGCCAGGCGCCACGGCATTCACCCGTATTTCGCGAGATGCCAGGTTCATCGCGAGGGAGCGCGTGAAGGAGGTGATGGCGACCTTGCCGGCCAGCTTTCCACCCGCGCAATAGGGCGAGGAAAGATACTCCGGCGCCGGCCGCATATCGGCCTCCAGGCCCGGCTGGCGATTCTGGCGCTGCGGTGGAAGCGTTCTTTTCTCGGACATGGTGATTTCCTCCGATAAAGCGCGTGTTGACGAGTCCTCCCCCGCTGCCTGTGGACCTTCGGGAGACACCAATGTCAGCAGGGGCTCTAGGGTTGTGAGGATGCAAAACGCGCTTAGGTTCGAACTGCTTTCAAGCCTCGCACCGACAAACTTTCTTGAACTTCCCCACCGCCCTCCTCTTCTACCGACGGTAAAGCCTATATCCGGAGGACTCACCATGATTCATTCGCTCAAACACACGCTGTTCGCGTTGTTCGCAGTGCTGGCGCTCGCCACTTCCGTGCAGGCCAAAGATGAAATCAGTGCCCAGGACTTCGTCGATCAGGCGTCGGCCGCCGGCATGGCCGAGGTGGAAGCCGGGAAGCTGGCGTTGGAAAAAGGCACCAGTTCCAAGGTCAAGGAATTCGCCCGGATGATGGTCGATGAGCACACAGCCGCTAACCAGCAGCTCAAGGCCCTGGCCAGCAAACACGACCTTGAAGTCGCCGACGCCCCGGGACTGTCGGAACAGGCCAAGGCGAAAATCCTGGAAATGCGTGACTCCGACTCCTTCGACAAGGCCTATGCCAACAACCAGGTCGAATCCCATAAGGCAGCCGTCGAACTGTTCCAGACCGCCGCCAACTCCGAAGACGAAGCCATCCGCGCTTTCGCCGTGAAAACGCTGCCCAAGCTCGAGGAACACCTGAAGATGGCGCAGCAGCTCGCTGACGACCTCGTCGCCAAACAATAATCCCGCCCTTGCAGCTGATGACTGCCTGTAGGAGCGAGCTTGCTCGCGAACAGCCCCGGCACGATCTTTCGCGAGCAAGCTCGCTCCTATAAAAGCCAAGGTGAAATCGATCTGATCGAGGCTTCCGCGTAGCGCAGCGCGCGTGATGGCACTAAAAAAATCCGAACATTCGCAGAACCGGCGCCTCCCATGTAGCAAGGGGCCATACCCGAACGGTGGAGCCTGGCGATATGACTGGAACCGGACCTGGCGAGAACCGCCATGGCGCAGACCCAAACCACTTGCGTTACTACACGGGCGCGACGGACAAGCGCCTGCAGTGGGCACTGCTGATTCTCTTCCTGGTGTTCTTTGCCTTCCTCGCCATCGCACCCAAGGACCGCCAGGACTGGGCCATGGAGAACGGCCTGGTGTTCGCGCTGATGGCGATAGTGGCGTGCAGCTGGGGGCGACTGCGCGTGTCCAATGCCTCGGCCTTGCTGCTTTTTGCCTTTCTCTGCATCCACGAAGTGGGTGCGCACTACACCTATTCGCTGGTGCCCTACGAGCAGTGGAGCAAAAGCCTTTTCGGCCATGACCTCAAGGAACTGCTGGGTTGGCGGCGCAACCATTTCGATCGCTTCGCCCATTTCGCCTATGGGCTGTTGCTCGTGTGCCCCATTCGTGAACTGCTGGTCCGCGTGACGCCTTTGCGGGGTTTCTCCGCCACCTTCCTGGCGATGAACCTCGTGCTGTCCACTTCGGCTGGCTACGAGCTGATCGAATGGCTCGGCGGCGAATACGTCGGCGGGGACAAGTCCGCCCGCTTTATCGCCGCCCAGAACGACAAATGGGATTCACAGAAGGACATGGCCCTGGCCTTGATCGGCGCAGTGCTGGCGATGGGAATTGCCTGCCTGTCTCGACTCTTCACCCGATCCGGGGAACTCAAGCCACAGGAGATATCGTCATGACTGAGGAACATCGCTTCCAGACCTGCATCACCGCATGCAACAGTTGCGCTACCGCCTGTGAAAGTTGCATGGCGGCCTGCCTCACCGAAGACCGTGCGACTACCCTCACCCGCTGCATCCAGCTGTGCCGCGACTGCGCCGACATCTGTCATTCCTGCGCCTCGTTGATGATCCGCGAAAGCGAATACGCCTCCGCCATGGGCCATGTGTGTCTGATGGCGTGCATCGATTGCGGCGAGGAATGCGCGGTGCATGGCAGCAACCATTGCCAGGAATGCGCCAGGGCGTGCCAGGTTTGCGCCGAGGAATGCGAACTGATGACGGCATGAATCGCCGCCTCGGTTCCTCCACGCGAGAGGAGAAAGATCATGGGTACCGAAGAACGACCGCTCCCCGAACAGCCCGTCATCGACGACCCGGGCAACGAAGACCCCGGCTCGCAAATCGAGCGGGAAGAACCACCCGCTATTACGCCGGACAGCCCGCCTCGCGAGGCCCCTGACCCGCGCATCCCGCCCCGTGAAAAAGAACGCCGCGATCGGGTCTGAGCGCGGCGTTCTCGTTTACCGGGGTTATCTCGCGGCCAGGCGCCGTTCGTGCTCCACCTTGCGGCGTGCCACCAGTGTCTTGGCGGCGGTCACGTGGAGGCCTCCGCCGTAGTAGGTCGGCAGTTCACGTGACACCCAGTCGACGCCGCGCGCATGCCAGATGGCTTCGCCATTGGTCAGCTTCATCTCGCGCAGCAGCTCCCGGATGATCGCTCGGGCACAGTCTTCGTCGTGGAGCGCATGGCCGCTGATCGCCTTGCACAGCGGCTGGCCGGTTTCACCTTCGAGTACGAGCAGCAGCGTCCCGTCGGGACGGGGCTTGAGGTCGACGTGGAATTGCGGAAAGGCCTCGGTGAATACATCCAGGGAGCTCATTTTGGGTAGTCCTGAGGGGTGGTGGTTCCCTTATTCAGCATCAACCGTGCCGCTCCACCGCCTGCAGCGAAGGCTGCGAAACCAACCCTCAGCCGAGGCGAATGGCCTCTAGCCAGCAGCGATTTGCATGATCAGTCGGCCAGCGCCTTGCATCCTGCATGAGCGGAAAGACTCGCCGTCCGCAAGGTTGAACCCTGGCCACGCGGCGCGATTCGGAATAGGAGAACCGGACGCCACGAGGTGATCGCCATGGGCATTCAGCCACGTAAAGGCCAGGCAACTGGACGCATCTCCCCGGAAGTCTTCCGCCAACGTTTCAGGGAATCCTTCTCCGATCCCGCATTCTTCGTAGAACGGGAAGCGCTGGAGCGCATCGAAACCATCGCTTGGGAGGCCTATCAGGAAGGCCGCAAGGCGCCCCGGACGCACCCGGCCGGCAGTGGATACGCCGACCCGGAGTACTTGTTGTCGGATGAATGGAGGGCCACCCGCGAGGCCCTGGAGCGCGCCGAACACCGGCAGAAAGACCCGTCCACGCCGTCGCGGGTGCTCGTCATCATCGGCTCTTCGCGCAATGACGGTACCTGTCCTGGCGAGGTCTCCAAGTCCTGGCGGTTGGCGCGGATCGCCGCCGATGAGCTGGCCAGGGGCAAGGTGGAAACCGACCTCCTCGATCTCAGCCGGATCACCTCCGAGTACCGCCTGCACATCCATCCCTGCAAGGGTTGCGTCTCCACGGCCATGCCCCTTTGCCACTGGCCGTGCAGCTGCTATCCCAACCCCGCGTTGGGCCAGACCAATGACTGGATGGCGGAAATCTACGAGCGCTGGGTGGCGGCCCACGCGGTGATCATCATCACGCCGGTGTACTGGTATCAGTCACCCAGCCCGTTGAAGCTGATGATCGACCGACTGGTCTGCGCCGATGGTGGCAACCCCGATCCCACCTCCACCGGAGGCAAGGACGTCGCATTGGCCAAGCAGGTCGAACTCGATGGCTGGCACTATCCCAAACACCTTGAGGGCCGCGTGTATGGCCTGGTGGTTCATGGTGACGTCGCAGGAATCGAAGAGTCGCGCCGCGCCCTTTCCGACTGGCTCGACTGGATGGGCTTCCACGATGCGGGCTTCAACGCCAGGCTCGAACGCTACATCGGCTACTACAAGCCCTACGCAACCAGCCACGAAGAACTGGACAGCGACATGGCCCTGCAACAGGAAGTGCGCATCGTCGCCCAGGCGGTCAGCCGCACGGTGGCCGATGCCAGGGCCGGTCGACTGGCCAGCCCTCGCCAGGGATTGCAGGCTCCGCGGCCGAAATGAGCGGGGGCCAATCGGCGCACGTCACGCCGGCCCCTTGGCCCAGGCTCGACGACCTGTAGGAGCGAGCTCTGCTCGCGAACAGTTCCGAGCTCGGTCCTTCGCGAGCAAGCTCGCTCCTACAAGAGCTGATCGGTGCACGTCACGCCGGTATCTTCTTGGCCCAGGGCTCCCTCGCCCAGCAGCGTCGGGCCGCGTTCGCCCGCCTTCAGGCTGTTCTGGTTGTCGGCAATGCGGGTGCCGGTGTTGGTGGTCAGAGCTTCATTGGTGGCGTCTTCGCGGAAGGTTTCCAGCTGGTCGAGCTTGGCGTTGCTGTTGCGTCGGTCGAGGGTGTCGGTGCCGGCGAGTTCACTGGGTCGGCCCTTCTAGCGCTGTTGCGCTCGCGACCATTGCGCCAGGAGAACGCGCAGTTGCGCCTGGCGATCGAGCAGTCGGTGGTACTGGTCGGTCAGCTCGTGCCGCAGGGGTGGTGCGAGTTGTTCCCGCAGTACCGTTTCGAAGCGCTGGCGAACCGACGCTTCGATTCGCAAGCCCTCATCCAGCAGCGCCTGGTCGCTGCCGCGTCCAATCAGCGTCTTGAGCCCTCCCCAGCCGCGATGTATCTCGCTCTCCAGGCTGGCGTGCAGCGCCGGCCGCCCACCATAGGCCTTGATCTGATCGCGCAAGTTCTCTCGGATGACCATCCACTCCAGGGCGCGGCTGGCGAATAGCTGGTAGAGGTCCTGATTACGGCATTCGCGGGCGATGTCTCCGCATTCGAGTCGCCCACCTTCACAGGCGACCAATAGCTGGTTGAGCAGGTCGATGGTTTTGTTCAGCGTTGGCATGGAATCGCTCCCTGTTTTTGGTGCTATTGCTGTCGACTGGTGGGAAGGCTGGGGATTCAATGTGATTTTTATTTGCGTCATCGGTGCAGGCCTGACACAGCCCTCTCCCCCGGCCCCTCTCCCGCAGGCGGGCGAGGGGTGACTCGCGCTGGTGAGGGACAAATCATCCTGAAGCTCACACTCGACGGAACCTGATTTCAGCCCGATGGCTGTGTCAGGACCGCCTATGCCTTGCCGGCGCGAGTCACCCCTCTCCTCTTCAGGGAGAGGGGCCGGGGGAGAGGGTTGCCAATGGCTGGCACCGTGCTCGCCATTTCGCGAATGAATTCGCTCCTACAGGGCAGGACTGCGTCCTGCTTAGCGATTGAAATCGCCCCCACAGGACTGTGCCCAGACTGGAAGCAGGCACGGACAGCTCCCTCTCCCTCTGGGAGAGGGTTGGGGTGAGGGCGGACGCCGGCTGGCACCGTGCTCGCCATTTCGCGAATGAATTCGTTCCTACAGGCAGGACTGCGTCCTGCTTGGCGATTGAATTCGCCCCTACAGGACTGTGCCGAAGCTGAGCGGTGAGTCACCCCTCGCCCGCTTGCGGGAGAGGGGCCGGGGGAGAGGGCTGCCAATGGGTGGCACGGTGCCCCACCATTTCGCGAATGAATTCGCTCCTACAGGGCAGGACTGCGTCCTGCTTGGCGATTGAAATCGCCCCTACAGGACTGTGCCGAGACTGAACGCAGGCACGTACAGCCTCATCAGGCCACGCTGGCCACCTTCAACGGTTGCTCCAGTCCTTGCGACAGCCGCGCCGCCTGGGCGGGCTTGTAGAAGTTCTCGAAGCAGAAATTCGTCGCCTCGACATAGCCCTGGGCCGAGCCGCAATCGAAGCGTTGTCCCTTGAAGCGATAAGCCAGCACGCAGCCACGGCTGGCCTGCTTCATCAAGGCATCAGTGATCTGGATCTCGCCACCCGCGCCCGGCGGGGTTGCCGCGATCAGGTCGAAGATGTCCGGCGTCAGAATGTAGCGGCCGATGATGGCCAGGTTGGAAGGTGCGTCTTCCGGGCGGGGTTTCTCCACCATCCGGTCGACACGCAGCAGCCCTTCACGCATGCACTCGCCGGCGACGATGCCGTACTTGCCGGTTTCCCCTGCCGGCACTTCCTGGATGGCCACGATGGAACAGCGGAACTGGTTGTAGAGCTGCACCATCTGGGTCAGCACGCCGTCCCCGCCGGGGTTCAGGCAGAGGTCGTCCGCCAGCACCACGGCAAATGGCGCATCGCCGATCAGTGGGCGGCCGCTGAGAATGGCATGGCCGAGCCCCTTCATGTGGGTCTGGCGGGTATAGGAGAAGGAACACTCGTCGATCAGCCGTCGGATGCCATCCAGGGCTTTCTCCTTGTCGGTATTGCAGATCTCGTTCTCCAGCTCGTAGCTGATGTCGAAATGGTCTTCCAAAGCGCGCTTGCCTCGTCCGGTGACCATGGAAATCTGCGTCAGGCCGGCATCCAGTGCTTCCTGTACGCCGTACTGGATCAGCGGCGTGTCCACCACCGGGAGCATTTCCTTGGGCATGGACTTGGTTGCCGGAAGGAAGCGGGTACCGTAGCCAGCGGCGGGGAAGAGGCACTTCTTGATCATGGTGTCAGCTCCATTACTGATGTGGGCATCAGAATGCTGACTAGCCGGTCACGAGGGGGTTCAAGGAATATTTTCAACGGTAGGCAACTGCGCCCCGCCCTAGGGGCAGGACGCAATCTGTGGCTCAGGGACGGTTGCCTCCATGGCTATGTTGGCCCCCTTTGCGCGCTTTCTCGGCGCGGTTGGTATCGCTGCCGACATTACCGCCCGTAGTACGACCGGTCTCCGCGTCTCCGCCGCCGGAGATGGTCTGGGGTGCGTCGGGATACGGATGTTTTCGGTGGTGCTTGCTCATGAGGATTTCCTCCCCTCTATGTTGATGGGGCAAGGGGCGCTGGGCGGCGATCGAGCAGCCGCGCGCATTCCTCGCAGTTTTTTCGGCAATCCTGGCACTCGGCCGTCTGGTGGCGCGCGCACTCGGATGCGCAGAGCCGGCACATGGCGGCGCAGAAGGGGCCGTAGCTCTCGGTGTAGCGACTGTCATGCTCCAGCAGGTCGAGCATCTGCCGGCAGGTATCCATGCATTCGCCGCAGAGATCGCGGCAGCGACGGATGGCCCGGCGGTCCGCTTCGTCCTCCACCAGCAGGAAACTGGTGATACACACCGAACAGGTGACGATGCAGCGGCTGCAGGCTTCGCGGCGGGGTTCCATGGCGTCAGGTCCGGCGCAGGCGTTCGTAGTAATCAGGAAGATTCAGCAACGCATGCCGGGCGGCGGCCTCGCGAACCTCATTGCGCTCGCCGTCGAAACGAACGGTTTCGCTCACCACGCCATCAGGCCGGCGGTGCAGGACTCGGCGGTGGCCAGGCGCAGGCCGCACCGGTCCAGGAAACTCACGACTTCGTCTATGTCACCCATGGTTCCGCTCTCCCTTTGCCCGCTGCGCTCATGCCCTTATGGAATGACCCCCATAGGCAAAGTTCAGGTTTTCCCTCCAAACGGCTTGCCGGTGAGAAATAAGTCGAACCTAAGCGAATCCGACCAGTCAGCAAAAAGTGTGGGACCCAGTCCAGGGCAACCACTCACAGATGGCAGCAGGGCTTGCGAAGAGCCCGGACAAAAGGAAATCAGACGTGCGCGTCCGGGCTCGGCGGGAAACCTGCCAGCCAAGGGCATCGCCAAAACATGGTCCACGACGAATCGGAGCACATTATGGGAAATGCTGTAGCCACGGCCCAGGTCGACGAAGCTGTTTGCATCGAACCCAGGCCCAGGGCCGAATTGCATCTGGGCAGCTTGCAGGCGGCCAAGAAGCGCATCCTCTTCGTCACATCTGAGCTGGCCGACCTGGTCAAGGTCGGCGGGCTCGGCGATGTCTCGGCAGCCTTGCCGAAGGCGTTGTCCGCCCACCACGACATGCGCGTGTTGCTGCCGGGCTATCGGCAGGTGCTGGAAAGTGGCTATCCCATTCGCATGATCGGCCAGGTGAACGGCCTGGCCGCCCTGCCCCCTTGCCGCATCGGCCGCATGGACCTGCCCGACGGGCTCATCGTCTACCTGCTGATCTGCCCCGAACTCTACGAACGGGAAGGTACGCCCTATGGTGACGGCCACGGCCACGACTGGCCGGACAACCACATCCGCTTCGCCAGACTTGGCCTGGCGGCCGCACAGATCGCCGACGGCACGGCCTGCATCAGCTGGTGTCCGGAACTGGTCCATGCCAACGACTGGCCGGCTGCCCTGGCGTCCGCCTACATGGCCTGGCACGGCGTGAACACGCCGCGTGTGTTCACCATCCACAACCTCGCCTACCAGGGCCTGTGCGACCTGCAATGCAGCGCGGAACTCGGCATCCCGGCCGAGGCCCTCACCTCCGAGGCCCTGGAGTTCTACGGCAAGCTGTCCTTCCTCAAGGGCGGGATCGCCTACTCGAACCATGTGACCACCGTCAGCGAAACCTATGCCCAGGAAATCACCACGCCGCTGTTCGGTTGCGGGCTGGAAGGCATGCTACAGGCCAAGGTTAACAACGGCCAGCTGAGCGGAATCATCAACGGAATCGACGAAAGCTGGGAGCCGCGCAGCGACCCCCACCTCGTGGAGGGTTTCAGCGCCGGCCGCTGGCAGGGCAAGGAAGCCAACGCGCGCCATGTAAGAGAACGCTTCCAGCTGGAAATGCACGACGGCCCGTTGTTCGCCGTGATTTCCCGCCTGGTGCAACAGAAAGGCATCGACCTCACCCACGATGTGGCCGGGCATATCGTCGAAGCCGGCGGCAGCATCGTCGTGATCGGCCAGGGCGAACCGGACCTGGAACAGGCGATGGTCGACCTGGGCGAGAGCTACCCCGGCCGTATCGGCGTGAGCATCGGCTTCGATGAAACCGTGGCGAGGCGCATGTTCGCCGGCAGCGACTTCCTGCTCATGCCCTCGCGCTTCGAGCCCTGCGGCCTGAGCCAGATGTACGCCCAGTGTTTCGGCTCGCTGCCCATCGCGCATCGCACGGGTGGTTTGGCGGACACCATCGAGGACGGCGTCACCGGATTCCATTTCGAGGATGAAACGGTGGACAGCTACCGGGACGCCATCGATCGTGCCTTGGCGGTCTACCGGCATCCCGAGCTGCTGGACGCCATGCGCGTCCACGCGATGGATTCGCCCCTCTATTGGGGCCGTACGATCTGGCCCTATGACGAGCTGTACCAGCGGCTGGTGGACAGCCAGTGCGAGGCAGGGGACGCGCTGTGATCACCGACCCGCTCCATGGAGCCCGTCTGATCGGCCCGCACACCACCCGCTTCGCCCTCTGGGCCCCGGATTGCCGCAGCGTGGCGGTGGAGCTGATGGATGGTTCCCTGCACCCGCTGGCGGAGCAACCCGGAGGCTGGTTCGGTGGCGAGCTGGAGTGCGGCGCGGACACCGGATACCGCTATGTCGTCGACGGCGAGCGCCGGGTTCCGGACCCGGCCTCGCGTAAACAGGCCGGCGACATCCACGGCTTCAGCATGGTGGTCGATCCTGCGGCTTATTCCTGGCGCATGACGGACTGGTGCGGGCGCCCCTGGCACGAGGCGGTGATCTACGAGCTGCATGCCGGGTTGCTGGGGGGCTTCGCCGAAGTGGAAGCCTACCTGCCAACGCTGCGCGAACTGGGCGTCACGGCGGTGGAGCTGATGCCCCTCGGTGAATTTCCGGGTAAGCGCAATTGGGGCTACGACGGCGTCCTGCCCTTCGCCCCGGATTCCTCCTACGGGACGCCGGATGAGCTGCGTAGCCTGGTCGATCGGGCCCATGAGCTGGGGCTGATGGTGCTGGTGGATGTGGTCTACAACCACTTCGGGCCTGAAGGGAATTACCTCGGTCATTACGCGTCGGACTTCTTCCGCACCGACCGCCAGACGCCCTGGGGCGATGCCATCGATTTCCGCCGACCCGAAGTCAGCGAGTACTTCATCGAGAACGCCTTGATGTGGCTCCAGGATTACCGCGTGGATGGGCTGCGCATCGACGCGGTGCATGCGATCCGCGACACGGCGTTCATGTTGGAACTGGCGAGCCGGGTGCGAACGACCCTCCCGCGCAACCGCCATGTGCATCTCGTGCTCGAAAACGAGTTCAACCAGGCCAGCCTGCTGGAGCACGGCTTCGATGCCCAGTGGAACGATGACGCGCACAACGCCCTGCACGTCCTGCTCACCGGCGAACGCCACGGCTACTACGCGGATTTCGCCGAGGCGCCGGCCCTCAAGCTGGCCACCTGCCTGGGGGAAGGCTTCGCCTACCAGGGGCAATCCGACCGCAATGGCTTCGGCCGTGGCGAGCCCAGCGCCCATCTGCCTCCCAGCGCATTCGTAATCTTCCTGCAGAACCACGATCAGGTCGGCAATCGCGCCTACGGTGAACGGCTGCCGGCCCTCGCCGACCTGGATGCGCTGAAAGCCGCTGCCGTGCTGTTGTTGCTCTCGCCGATGATTCCGCTGCTGTTCATGGGCGAGGAATGGGGCTCGACGCAGCCTTTTCTCTACTTCACCGATCACCCGGAAGCGTTGGGGGCCGCGGTTCGTGAGGGCCGGCGTAACGAGTTCGCGGCATTTCCAGCCTTCAGCGACGCCGCCTTGCGCGAGAACATCCCCGATCCCAACGCCCCCCGCACCTTCAACCGCTGCCTGCCCGATCTCGACCTGGTCAACCAGCTGCGGCACCGCGAATACCTGGCCTTCTATCGGAACCTGCTCGGACTGCGACACGGCAGCATCATCCCCCGGCTGCACGGCTGCCGCACCCTGGAGTCCGCTGTACTGGGTTCCCATGCGGTAAGCGCTGCCTGGCAGATGGGCGACGGCACCCGCCTGGATATCCTGATCAACCTGGGTGAGTCCCCGGTCGCCCTGGAACCCGTGAATGACAACGCGGAGATTCTGTTCACCCATCGTGTCCAAGGCGTCGACCTGGCCGAAGGCCGATTGCCGCCGCGAAGCGCCCTGGCACTGCTGGAACCGGCGCCATGAGCGATGTGCAACTGGCGGAACTGGCCAATGCCGCCGGTCTGCAACTGGACTGGGTGGATTCCAATGGCCAGGCGCAGCGCGTCAGTCCCGAAGTCCAGCGCGGCCTCCTGGAAGCCATGGGCTATGCGGCGCAATCTCCCCAGCAGATAGCCGGCAGCCTGGCCGGTGTGCGCGAGCGCCAACAGGCCGCCCGCCTCGGCCCGCTGATCGTGCTCGACCAGGGCGAACGGTTATCCCTGGCCGGAATCGGGCGTCCTGGCCAGGGCTACCAACTGCGCCTGGACGATGGCCGGCTGAGCGAGGGACGACTCGATGCGGACTGCTGTCTGAACGCCCCCGACGCCTGCGGCTACCACCCGTTGCTGATCGGCGACAGTGAACTCTGCCTTGCCGTCGCCCCACCCGCTTGCCCCAGTGTTCGCGAACTGGTCGGCCATGAGCACGCCTGGGGCCTCACCGCCCAGCTCTACGCCCTGCGTCGGGCTGGAGACGGCGGCCTCGGCGACACCCGCGCTGTCGAGAACCTCGCCTGTAGCGCCGGGCGCCGTGGTGCCGACGCGCTGGCCATCAGCCCGGTACACGCCATGTTCAGCGCCAATGGTGAGCAGTACGGCCCTTATTCACCCTCCAGCCGTCTGCACTTCAACGTGCTGCATGCGGCTCCTGCCAGTGTGCTGGGCGATGCCGCGCTGGCACGTGCCCTGGCGGCGACCGGCCTGGGTGCCGAGTACGCTCGCCTGGAATCCTTGCCTCTGCTCGACTGGCCGGCGCTTTCCCGGGCGCGGATGGCGGTCCTGCGCCAGCTCTACCAGCAGTTCGAAGAAGAACAGGGTGCGTTGCGCCACGACTTCGAGCGCTTCCGTGAACAGGCGGGTGACGCCCTGCTCCTCCATTGCCGCTTCGAAGCCCTGCACGGACATATGCTGGCCAGCGGTGCTTCCGGGGATTGGCGCTGCTGGCCGGAGCACTTGCGCAATCCCACCCACTCCGCCGTCCAGCGCTTCGCCCGCGAGCATGCCCGCGACGTGGAGTTTCATGCCTTTGCCCAATGGCTCGTGGTCCGTGGGCTGGAACGCGCACAGATCGCCGCCATCGGCGCCGGCATGGGCATCGGGCTGATCGCCGATCTTGCCGTGGGCGCGGACTGCGCGGGCAGCCAGGCCTGGGCGTGCCAGGAACAGCTGCTGGCCAGCGTCACCGTGGGTGCGCCGCCAGACGTCCTCAACCGCTCCGGTCAGAACTGGGGCGTCTGGGCATTCTCACCCTTGGGCCTGAAAGAGCACGGCTACCAGGCGTTCATCCAGATGCTGCGGGCCAGCTTCGGCTGCGCCGGCGGGGTGCGGATCGACCACGTCATGGGCCTGCAGCGACTCTGGGTGATCCCCGAAGGCGCCGACCCGGGAAGCGGCGCCTACTTGCGCTTCCCGCTCCAGGACCTGTTGCGCCTGATCAGCCTGGAGGCCTGGCGCAGCCAGGGCCTGGTGATCGGCGAAGACCTCGGCACGGTTCCCGACGGCCTGCAGAAAGAACTCGCACGGCGCAATATCCTCGGCATGCGCGTGCTGTTGTTCGAGCACGCCGACGGTGCCTTCGCCCTGCCCTGCGACTGGCCCCATGACGCCCTGGCGACCACCACGACCCATGACCTGCCGACCCTGCAGGGCTGGTTCCAGGGACAGGACATCAGTTGGCGTCTGAAAGCCGGCCACAGCGACATGGAGACCACGCGCAACGACTTCGAGGTTCGCCAACAGGAATGCAAGGCACTGACGGCCGCACTGCGGGTGGAGGGCCATCTTTCCCCCCATGAGCACGACATCGAGCATTGCGTGCAGGCCTGCATCGGCTATGTCGCGGAGACACCCGCGCCGCTGGTGCTCGTGCCGCTGGAGGACCTGCTGGGAGAGTCCGAGCAGCCCAACCTGCCGGGCCCTGGCGATTTGCATCCCAACTGGCGTCGCCGCTTGCCGGTGGCGGCAGCCGAACTGCTCGAACTCCCGGTAGCCCGCCAGCACCTCGGCTGCCTGGTGGAGGGTCGCGAACAGCGAATGGAGGTGCCGGATGGATGAAGTACGCGCCACCTTGCGCTTGCAGTTCCATCGCGGCTTCACCCTCGACGACGCGATACCCCTGGTGCCCTACTTCGCCGAACTGGGCATCAGTCATCTGTATTGCTCACCGCTGTTCACCGCCCGCCCCGGTTCCAGTCACGGCTACGACGTGGTGGACCCGACGACGATCAATCCCGAACTGGGCGGCGAATCCGCCCTGGAGCGGCTGGTGGAAGCGCTGCGCCACCAACGCATGGGGTTGATCCTCGATCTCGTACCGAACCACATGGCCGTGGGCGGCGACAGCAATCCCTGGTGGCTGGACGTCCTGGAATGGGGCCAGGCGAGCCCCTATGCGAATTTCTTCGATATCCAGTGGCAATCAACCGACCCGCTGCTGGATGGCCAGCTACTGGCGCCCTTCCTCGCCAACGACTATGCCGAGGTGCTGTCCGCAGGCGGGTTGCAGCTGGGGTACGACAGCGAGCGTGGCGGCTTTGCCGTCCGCCATTTCGATCACCTCTTCCCGCTCTCGCCCCCCACCTGGGGCGAAATCCTGCGCAGCACGGGTGACCCCGATCTTTCCGCCCTGGCGCAGGACTTCGACCGGCTGGCGGACGCGCCCTCCCCCCGCGACCGGGCGCAGGCCTTGAAAGAAGCGTTTGCGCGCCTGGTCGCGGAATCTGGCAAAGCGGCTGCACTGGAACTGGGAATGGACCAGTACCTGGGCGACAACGAGGCCGGCATGCAGCGCTTGCACGAACTCCTGGAACGTCAGCCCTATCGCGTCGCCAGCTGGCGAACCGCCGCCGACGACATCAACTGGCGGCGCTTCTTCGACATCAATGAACTGGGTGGCCTGCGGGTGGAGCGCGCCGAGGTGTTCGAGGCGACCCACGCCAAGCTCTTCGAGCTGGTCGCACGCGGGCTGGTGGACGGGCTGCGCATCGACCACGTGGATGGCCTGGCCGATCCGCGAGGTTATTGCCGCCGCTTGCGCCGACGCGTCGAGCGCCTGCTGGATGCCCTGCCCCGGCGCCCGCCTTTCCCCATCTACGTGGAAAAGATCCTCGGTCATGGCGAGCACCTCCCGCGGAACTGGGACGTCGACGGGACCACGGGGTACGACTTCATGAACGAGGTGTCCCTGCTGCAGCACGACCCGCTGGGCGAACTGCGCCTGTGTGCGCTCTGGACCGCCATCAGCGGTCGCAGCGGAAACTTCCCCGAAGAGTCCCAGGAGGCACGCCGACTGCTGCTGACCAGTTCCCTGGCCGGCGATGTGGAAACGGTAGCCCAGGGCCTGCTGCAGATTGCCCGAGGCGAACTGGCGAGCCGCGACCTCACCCTCGGCGCCATCCGCCGGGCGCTGGTGGAGCTGGTGGCGCACTTCCCCGTCTATCGGACCTACGCCGGCGCTTGCGGGCGTTCCTACGAGGACGAGGAGGTGTTCCAGCGCGCCTTGAACGGTGCCCGTACCAGCCTTGCACCGGCTGACTGGTCGTTGTTCGATTATCTCGACCGCTGGCTCGGTGCGCAGGCGCTGCGCGATGTCCCCCGCGGTCCCAAGCGTCGTCTGCGGCGGCAGGTCCTGCAGCGCTTCCAGCAGCTGACATCGCCGGCGGCGGCCAAGGCCGTGGAAGACACCGCCTGCTACCGCTCGATCGTGCTGCTTTCGCGCAACGACGTCGGCTTCGGCCCCGAGCATTTCAGTGCGCCCCCGACGGAGTTCCATTGCGCTTGCCTGGAGCGCGCCGCCCGCTTCCCCAATAACCTGCTGGCCACCGCAACCCATGACCACAAGCGCGGCGAGGATGCGCGCGCCCGGCTTGCGGTACTCAGCGAGCGCTCGGACTGGTTTTTCAAGGCGGTTCAGCGCTGGCGTCGGTTGGCCGATCCACTGCGTAACGTCGCCGATGACGAAGAGACCATCGCACCGGCCGACGAACTTGCGCTGTACCAGACCGTGCTGGGCAGTTGGCCACCCGGGCTTTCCCTGACGGATGCCGACGGCATGCAGGGCTACCTCGAACGGTTGCAGCGCTGGCAGGAAAAATTCCTTCGCGAGGCTCGGTTGCGCAGCAGTTGGAGCGCGCCGAACCAGCCCTACGAAGCGGCCTGCCGCGTCTTTCTTGCGCGTCTGCTGGAGAGCCCCGAAGGGCGTCCACTGCGCAAGGACCTGCTCGCCGCCGTTGCCGAAATCGCCCCAGCCGGCGCGCTCAACGGCCTGGTCCAGTGCCTGTTGCGGATGACCACGCCCGGCGTGCCGGACCTCTATCAGGGCACCGAATTCTGGGACTTCAGCCTGGTGGACCCGGACAATCGCCAGGAAGTCGACTTCGCCGCGCGCATCGCCGGTTTGGCTGACCAGGGCGCGCCGCAAGAACTGCTGCGGTCCTGGACCAACGGCCATATCAAGCAGCGATTGGTGGCGACCGTGCTCAACCTGCGCCAGAAGCAGCCGCTCCTGTTCAGCCAGGGTAGCTATGAGCCGCTTGAGGTCGAAGGCCCCCAGGCCGAACGGGTCCTGGCCTTCGCCCGCTGCCATGAACTGTTTGGAATGGTGGTGGTGGCGCCGCGCCTGGCTTCGACGCTCCTCGACGGTCCCCTGCCCCAGGTGCCGCCGCAGCACTGGGCGGATACCCGTCTCAAATTGCCTCGTTCACTGCGCAAGGGGCGCTTGAGCGGCGCGTTTTCAAGCCGCGACCTCGTCCCTCGGCAAAATTGCCTGGAGGTTGCCGACCTGCTGGCCGACTTCCCCGTCAATCTTCTACTGATCACACCCTCGAACCGGGAGCCGCAACCATGAGCAACGACGAAGCACGAATCCGCGAACTCGCCTACCAGATCTGGGAGTCGGAAGGTTGCCCGGAGGGCCAGTCGACGCGGCATTGGCAATTGGCCTGCGTCCTCGCCGAAATAGCCCATACGCCCACCCCTGCGGAAGTCGTCCGTACCCGCCGAGTCACCAAGCCCGAGCCGGTCGAGCCCGCCAAAGCCCCGGCACCACGCAAGCCCAGCGCGCCGAAATCCATCACCAGCAACCCCCCACCGAACCGAAATCCTGAGATCGGCTAAGGAGGCAGCATGAGCAGGCAGCGCGCACGTGCCCCTGAAGTCCTGCGGCGTTCGCGCATCAGCGAAGGGCACCCCTTTCCGCTGGGCGCGAGCTGGGATGGACTGGGGGTCAATTTCTCGATCTTCTCGGCCCACGCCACACGGGTCGAACTGTGCCTGTTCGATGGCACGGGCGAGACCGAACTGGAGCGCATCGAGCTCCCCGAGTACACCGACGAGATCTGGCACGGCTACCTGCCCGACGCCCATCCCGGCCAGGTCTACGGCTTTCGGGTGCATGGCCCCTACGAGCCCGAGGCCGGGCACCGCTTCAACCCGAACAAACTGCTCATCGATCCCTATGCCAAGCAATTGGTCGGGCGGCTGCGCTGGTCGGAAGCGCTGTTCGGCTACGAGATCGGCTCGCCGGACGCCGACCTCAGCTTCGATACCCGCGACAGCGCTGCCTTCGTGCCCAAATGCAAGGTCATCGATCGCGCCTTCACCTGGGGCGACCAGCAACACCGACGCATCCCCTGGGACAGCACGCTGATCTACGAGGCACACCTGCGCGGCATCAGCATGCGGCATCCGGCGGTGGCGGAAAATCTGCGCGGTACATTCGCCGGGCTGGCGAGCCGCGAGCTGATCCAGCACCTGCGTTCCCTGGGTGTTTCCGCCATCGAGCTGCTGCCGGTGCATGCCTTCCTCGACGACAAGCACCTGCTGGAAAAGGGCATGAGCAACTACTGGGGATACAACAGCATCGGTTTCTTCGCGCCCCACCCCGCCTACCTTGCCAGCGGCCAGGTGAGCGAATTCAAGGAGATGGTGGCGCACCTTCACGACGCCGGCCTGGAGCTGATCCTCGACGTGGTCTACAACCACACCGCCGAAGGCAACGAACTGGGCCCCACCCTGTCCATGCGCGGCATCGACAACGCGACCTACTACCGATTGGTGCCCGACTCCCGCCGTCACTACATCAACGATTCCGGTACCGGCAACACCCTCGACCTCAGTCACCCCTGCGTCCTGCAGATGGTCACCGATTCGCTGCGCTACTGGGCGACCGAGATGCACGTCGACGGTTTCCGCTTCGACCTCGCCACCATCCTCGCCCGGCGCTCCCAGGGCTATGAGGAGCGCCACGGATTTCTCGTGGCCTGCCGCCAGGACCCGGTACTCAGCCGCCTGAAACTCATTGCCGAACCCTGGGACTGCGGTCCCGGCGGCTACCAGGTCGGCGGCTTCCCGCCCGGCTGGGCGGAATGGAACGACCGCTTCCGCGATACGGTGCGGGCCTTCTGGCGCGGCGACAACGGCAAGGCACGGACCCTGGCCAAGCGTCTCACGGCCTCCGGCGACCTGTTCAATCAGCGCGGCCGGCGGCCCTTCGCCTCGGTGAACTTCATCACCGCACACGATGGCTTCACTCTGCGTGACCTGGTCTCCTACGACCACAAGCACAACGAGGACAACGGCGAGGACAACCAGGACGGCAGCGACCACAACCTGTCCTGGAACCACGGTTGCGAAGGCCCGACCGATGATCCGCAGCTCCGTGAGCTGCGCATGCGGCAGATGCGCAACCTGCTCGCCACCCTGATGTTCTCCCAGGGCACGCCGATGCTGCTGGCCGGCGACGAGTTCAGCCGCACCCAGCACGGCAACAACAATGCCTACTGCCAGGACAATGAAATCGGCTGGGTCGATTGGAGGCTGGATGAGGAAGGCCGCGACCTGCTGGAGTTCACCCGTCGCCTGGCGAGCCTGCGGCGGGCCTATCCGATCATGCGTCGCGGGCGCTTCCTGGTCGGTCATTACAACGAGGAACTGGGGGTGAAGGACGTCACCTGGCTCGCGCCCGACGGCGAGGAAATGACCGAGGAGAACTGGCTCGACGAGAACACCCGTTGCATGGGCATGCTCATGGACGGTCGCGCACAGCCGACGGGCATCCGCCGCAGCGGGGCCGATGCGACGGTGTTGCTGGTCGTCAACGCCCATCATGAAGCGGTGAACTTCCAGCTTCCCCAGGTGACCGGCGGCTCCGGTTGGCACTGCCTCGTGGATACCGACAGCCCGGCCCTGCGCAGCCAGGGCGAGTTGCCTTTCGACGAACCCTATGAAGTCACCGGTCGGTCGCTCGCACTGTTCGAACTGGTCCAGCTGGCCCGGGCTGTCTGACTGGCGCCGCTCCGTCAAAAAGGCTGAACCCTCCGTGAGGGCCCCAAGTCGGAACATAAAGGGCTGGTTCGGACGGCCCGGTTAGTTGCAGCAACCCCCGAACGCCAGAGGAGCCGACCTATGAAAGCCGTGGTTTTTCACGACGTTGGCGATATCCGTCTCGATGACGTAGCGGAACCGGTGCTGCAGGAACCGACCGACGCGATCATCCGCCTGACGGCCTCGGCGATCTGCGGGACCGATCTGCATTTCGTCCGGGGAACCGTGAGCGGCATGGTCAAGGGCACCATCCTCGGGCATGAAGGCGTCGGCATCATCGAGGCACTGGGCAAGGACGTCCGCAACCTGGAAATCGGCGACCGCGTGGTGGTGCCGTCCACCATTGCCTGTGGAAACTGCTCCTACTGCCGCGCCGGCTACTACGCCCAGTGCGATGAGGCCAACCCCAACGGCAAGGAGGCCGGCACCGCCTTTTACGGCGGCCCTGCCACCACCGGGCCTTTCCACGGCCTGCAAGCCGAACTGGCGCGCATTCCCCACGCCAATATCGGCCTGGTCAAACTGCCCACCAGCATCAGCGATGACCAGGCGATCCTGCTTTCCGACATCTTTCCGACCGGGTACTTCGGCGCCGAGTTGGCGGAGGTCACGCCAGGCGACACCGTGGCCGTGTTCGGGTGTGGGCCCGTCGGCCAGTTCGCCATCGCCAGCGCGAAGTTGCTCGGCGCGACCCGCGTTTTTGCCATCGACAAGCTCGATGACCGCCTGCGGATGGCCCGGCAACAGGGTGCGGAGATCATCAACTTCGACCTGGAAGACCCGGTCGAGACCCTGCGCCGCCTGACCAACGGGATCGGCGTGGATCGCGCGATCGAGGCCGTTGGCGTGGACGCCGAATGCCCCGCCCATTGCGATTCGAACGTCGGCTCCGAGTTTCATCAGGAGATGGCCGAGGTTACCCCCCACTCGCACCCCGATGGCGACAACTGGCACCCCGGCACCGCGCCGAGCCAGGCCCTGCGCTGGGCGGTCGAGGCCCTGGCCAAGGCCGGAACCCTCGGCATCATCGGCGTGTATCCGCAGCAGGCATGCCGCTTTCCCATCGGAGGAGCCATGAACAAGAACCTCACCATCAACATGGGCAACTGCCACCACCGGCGCTACATCCCGATCCTGATCGAGATGATCCAGGCGGGCCGCATCGACCCAGCCAAGATTCTCACCCAGATCAAGCCGATGGGTGATGCCATCGAAGCCTTCAAGGCGTTCGATCGCCGCGAAAGCGGCTGGATCAAGGTGGAGCTGCAGCCCCAGAAGCCCACGGAGAGCAAGGAGGGTGTAGGCGAGGAAGTCGTCTACGACTGGACCGCCGCCGACAAGTCCGACAAGACGGCAACGCTTCCGGCCGGTCCCAAACCGCCGCCAGGGGAACGCAGCGATGCCGAAGACTCGGCCAATCGTCAGGAACGAACCGAGTCCGCCACACTGCCCGCGGGTCCCAAACCGAAGAAAACCGATAGTTGAGGACGCCGCTGTGGGTGAAATACGCGTGGGTATTTCCGGATGGCGCTATGCGCCCTGGCGGGGAATCTTCTATCCCGATGGACTGCCCCAGGACCGCGAACTGGCCTTCGCCTCGCGCGCGGTCAACAGCATCGAGATCAATGGGTCCTTCTACGCCTTGCAGAATCCGGTGCGCTACGCCCACTGGCGTGATGACGCGCCGGAGGATTTCATCTTCGCCGTCAAGGCGCCGCGCTACATCACCCACACCCGCAGGCTGAGGGAGGTCGAGCAACCGCTGGCCAATTTCTTCGCTTCGGGCCTGTTGCAACTGGGTGAGAAGCTGGGGCCGATCCTCTGGCAGTTCCCGCCCAGCATGAAGTTCGATGCCGAACTCTTCGCCCACTTTTTCGACCTGCTGCCGCGCACGTCCCTTGCAGCCCGGAACTGCGCCAGCCATTGCAGTGAGCGCCTGAAGAAATCGGGCTATCGGGATGCGCCAGCCCGGGCCGTGCTGCGCCATGCCGTGGAAATCCGCAACGAGAGCTTCGTCTGTGACGAGTTCGTGCAACTGCTGCGCAAGCACAAGGTCGCCCTGGTGATCGCGGACACCGCCGGCAAGTGGCCGTACCTGGAAGACCTCACCAGCGACTTCGTCTACCTGCGCCTGCATGGCGACAAGGCGCTCTACGCCAGCGGCTATTCCGAACAGGCCCTGGAGCGTTGGGAGACGCGCATCCGCACCTGGAGCGCCGGCCGTCAGCCCGGCGACGCCCATGTGGTGGATGAGCACCAGCCCAAGCAGCGCAAGTCGCGGGACATCTATTGCTACTTCGATAACGACCTGAAAGTGCGCGCGCCTTTCGATGCACGACGACTGCTCGAGCGCCTGGACCTCACCAGGGACCTGGAAACCGAACCTGGTGTCTTGCAAGGAACACCACCGTGACCACGACCATTCCCATGCCAGAGATCGTCATCGACCGGATCACCGCCGTGCATCGTCTGAAGGTGATCACCATCAACACGCACAAGGGCTTCACCGCCTTCAACCGGCGTTTCATCCTACCCGAGCTGCGCGATGCCGTGCGCACCACCAACGCCGACATCGTGTTCCTGCAGGAAGTCCTGGGCAGCCATGATCGCCATGCCCGGCGTTACCAGGACTGGCCAGCGACGCCGCAGTACGAGTTCCTTGCCGACAGCATCTGGCCGCAGTTCGCCTATGGGCGTAACGCGGTCTATCCGGATGGCCACCACGGCAATGCGCTGCTGTCGAAATTCCCCATCATCCACCATGAAAATCTCGACGTGACGGTGCATGGCAATGAGCAGCGCGGCGTGCTGCATTGCATCCTGGATGTGCCGGGGCATCGCGAAGTGCACGCCATCTGCGTCCATCTGGGCCTGCGCGAGGGACACCGCAAGCTGCAGATCGGGCTGCTCTCGGAGCTGCTTTCCACGCTGAACCCACAGGCCCCGACCATAGTCGCGGGAGACTTCAACGACTGGCGCCTGCGCGCCGACGGCATGCTGGCGGAACACGGCCTGGTGGAAGCCTTCGGCTGGGCCTATGGCGCGCCTGCCAAGACCTTCCCCGCACGCCTTCCGCTGCTCTGCCTCGACCGCATCTACGTGCGCAACGCCAGCTGCCATGACGCCGAAGTGCTGTCGACCCGTCCCTGGTCGCACCTGTCCGACCATGCGCCGCTGGCCGCGGAGGTACATCTGTGAACGGGCAATGGCGCGACGGCAACCACATCGAACTGCTGGTCAACGGCGAGGAGTATTACCCGCGGGTATTCGAGTGCATCCGCGCGGCGAAGCACGAAGTGCTGGTCGAGACCTTCATCATTTTCGAGGACAAGGTCGGCTACGAACTCAAGGAAGTACTGATCGAAGTGGCCCAGCGCGGCGTCAGGGTGGAGCTGGCCTTCGATGGCTACGGCACCGCGGACCTGGGCGACGCGTTCATCGCCAGCATGACCTCGGCGGGCGTGCGAGTGCATGCCTTCGATCCCAGCCCGCGACTACTGGGCATGCGCACCAACCTGTTCCGTCGCCTGCATCGCAAGATCGTCGTGATCGACGGTGAGCTGGCCTTCGTCGGCGGCATCAACTACTCCGCCGACCACCTGGCGGACTTCGGCCCCATGGCCAAGCAGGACTACGCCGTGGAAGTGAGCGGTCCGATAGTGGCCGACCTGCACCGTTCCAGCCTGCGCCTGCTCTCCCCCGTACTGGAAGGCCCCAGCGAGGTCCGGCCACCGCTGCAAAGCACCGGCCAGGCGCGCATCCTGCTGGTGGAGCGCGACAACAATCGCCATACCACCGATATCGAACAGCAGTATCTGGCCGCTTTCCGCAGCGCTCGCTCGCACATGGTGGTGGCCAATGCCTACTTCTTTCCCGGCTACCGCCTGCTGCGCGAGCTGCGCAACGCGGCCCGCCGAGGCGTGAAGGTGGTGCTGATCCTGCAGGGGCAGCCGGACATGCTCTGGGCCCAGAGCTTCTCCCGCCTGCTCTACAACTACCTGCTGCGTGAAGGCGTGACCATCTACGAGTACTGCCAACGCCCGCTGCACGGCAAGGTCGCCCTGGTGGACGAGGAATGGTCGACCGTGGGTTCCAGCAACCTCGACCCCCTGAGCCTGGCCCTTAACCTGGAAGCCAATCTGTTCGTGCGGGACCGAGCCTTCAACCATCACCTGCACCGCCATCTGGAGCAGTTGGCGACCGCCCACTGCAAGAGCATCAGCCTGGAGCGAATGATCCGGGGCTATTGGTGGCGGGCGCCGCTGATCTTCCTGTGTTTCCACTTCATCCGGCGCTTTCCCGCCATTGCCGGCTGGTTCCCCGCTCACCGGCCCAACCTCGAGTCGCAGCACCCGGCCGAGGACGAAGAACCCCACCTGGATGAGGGCAAGCCGCGATGAGCGAGTCCGCCAAGAAACCGTGGATGAAATGGGGTTCGCGGCTGCTGACCCTGTTTTTCATTCTGTTGATGCCGGTCCTGCTTTACCTGGTGGCACGCAACCTCGACTGGAACGAGGTGAAGAAGTCGCTGCAGGCCTTCAGCTTCACCACCTTGCTGGTGGGCGGCGTCCTGGCCTTCTGCAGTTACATGGTTTTCAGCATCTTCGACCTCATTGGCCGCGCCTACACCGGGCACCACCTGCCCGCGCGCCAGGTCCTGCCGGTGGCCTTCGTCTGCTACGCCTTCAACCTCAACTTCACCACCTGGGTCGGCGGTGTGGCGCTGCGTTATCGACTGTACAAGCGGCTCGGCCTGGATACCGCCACGGTCACGCGCATCATCAGCCTCGGCATCCTTACCAACTGGATTGGTTACATGGCGCTGGCGGGCGTGGTGTTTTCCCTACGGCTGGTGAAACTCCCGGCCAGCTGGAGCCTGGGTGTGACCGGCCTGCAAATGATCGGCCTGCTGCTCCTGGTGCTGGTCGGCATCTATCTGTACGCCTGCGGCTGGGCTGAAAAGCGGACCTGGTCGTGGCGGGACCATGAGATCACCCTGCCCTCGCTGCGCCTGGCGCTGATCCAGATCTGGCTCGGCGCGACCAATTGGGCGCTGATGGCCTCACTGATCTTCTGGCTGCTGCCCCACGGACACGGCACCTACTACCCGTCGATTCTCGGCATCCTGCTGATCAGCTGCGTGGCGGGGGTGATCACGCATATCCCGGCCGGGCTCGGCGTGCTGGAAACGGTGTTCCTCGCCCTGCTGCACGACCAGGTCAGCCAGGGTGGATTGGTGGCGGCCCTGCTGGGCTACCGCACGCTCTATTTCCTGGTGCCGTTGCTGATCGCTGTAGTGACCTATCTGATCCTGGAAAAACGCGCCAAGACCATTCGCAAGCAGCACAAGCACAAGGTCCGGCCGGAAAAATCGGAGGAGACGAGCTGACGCCGATCAGTCGCTTCAGGGCGGCGTGCTGCCGATCAGGGTCCACATGTTGCGGGTGCCGCTGGCCGCATCCATTTTCCAGCACGGGCTGCTGATGCCGATGCCGGCGACTTCCGTCCGGGGGGCGCGATGGATATCGGCGTTCATTTGCGTGACGCCTTGGCGGGTTTGCGCGCGGTGCCACCCGCGCGCCGGCGTGGTGCTTCTTCGGCCTCTTCTGTTTCTTCAGTGGGCTTGCCGCCCTTGCGTTTGCCACCCAGGCTGCGACGCAGCAATTCGGTAAGGTCGATGATCTCGGCGCCTCGGCCAGTCGGTTCCTCGCCCGGTTGTTCCACGCGCTCGATCTTGCCCGCCTTGGCCTTCTGTTCCACCAGTTCCATCACCTTCTCGCTGAAGGTGTCGACATAGGATTCCGGCTCCCAGTCGGTGGTCATGTCCTCGATGAGACGGCTGGCCATCTGCATCTCGCCCTTGCTCAGTTTCGCGTTGGTCACGTCTGAGCCCAGGTCCAGCACATCGAGTTTTCGCACTTCAGAGGGCCAGCGCAGCATCACCAGGACCAGCGCATTCTCCATCGGCATCAGCGCAGCGAGGTGCTGGCGGGTGCGCAGGACAACCTCGGCGAGGGCTACCTTGCCCGACGCTTCGAGGGCTTCGCGCAGCAAGGCATAGACCTTGCCACCACGCTTGTCGGGGCTGAGGTAATACGGCGCTTCGATGTTCTGCAGGGGAATCTGCGTGGCTTCAACGAAGGCGATGATATCGATGGTCTGCGTCGACTCCGGGTGCGCCTGGCGGATTTCGTCATCGCTGAGGACCACATAGTGCCCATCACCGTATTCCACGCCCTTGACGATGTCCTCGTGCTGGATTTCCTTGCCGGTGATCTTGTTCACGCGCTTGTAGCCGACCGGCTCCATGCTGCGCTTGTCCAGCCAGTCGAAATCGATGCCGCTGGATTCGCTGGCGGAAACCAGGGCGACCGGAATGTGCACGAGTCCGAAGCTGATGGCGCCTTTCCAGATTGCGCGTGCCATGGAAATTTCCCCTTCGCGGTGGCCTACATTCGACCGACAGGCCGTCCTCCGCAAAGTTGCAGGAATCCGCCGGGCTACCTCCCTGGCTGGCGGGTTTCTTCGACAGGCCTGATATAGCGGTTGCTGCCGCAACGGCTGCAGCGCTGCTGCATGAGGTTCTCATTGCCGATTCGTACCGGCATTTCCAGCATCCAGGCACAGCCGCAGAAGAAACAGATGAAGCTCATCGCAACCTCCCCCGCGTGAAGCGGGAGTGTCGTGCATGACCGTTCGACAGCCGGGGTTCCTCGTCGGCTCAGCCAATCGGCCGGCGCGGCGCCGTCCGACGGATTGGCGGAACCCCTACTGGCAGGCCGCGACTCTACCTCTAATACATCAAGCCAAAGGGAGTGCCCGCTCATGTCCAAGAAGACGCTATTCCTCATCAGCTACATCCTCGACAACCAGCCCTGCAGCGTCGAGGTGGAAGCGGATAGCGAAGCCATGACGCCGGACCAGGCACGCTTCTACCTGGGCTCCCTGCACACCTCCGCCTCCCCCGAATCCTTCACCGATGTCCAGGTGACCCGCATCAGCCACCCGAAGAAGGATGGGCCCACCCCGGCCCATAACCTGCAGTCATGAAGAATCTCGAGACTCCGGCGGTGAAGCTGGCGCTCTACGGTGCGCAAAGCGCGCTCGGCTATGCGCTGATGGTGGAGGCCCTGCATCGCCAGTACGAGGTCGGCGCCGTGCTCAGCGACCTCAACGCGATCACCGCACGGCCCGGCATCCGCGCGATGAGCAGCAACCCCTACGACGCTCTAAGCGTAAGCCAGGCAGTGGTGGGCAAGACTGCCGTGATCGGCATGCCTTGCGCGTCCGGTGTGCCCGCCGCAGCCCATGACGGCAGCGGCGAGCCCTTTGCGCAGGTCTATACCGGGATCAGCGCCCTGATCGATGGCCTGTGCATTGCGGGGGTACGTCGGCTGGTGATCATCGATCCGCTCCGATGGCTGGAGCAGTCGCCCTCCAGCCCGGCACCTGCGGCGGAATACCTCCAGCGACGCCTGCTGGACAGTGGTTTGGAATGGACCTTGGTGGAAGCGCCGCAAGGCTACGATCCGGACCTGGACTTCGAGGATTTCGTGCACGCGCCCTCAGCCGAGAAGGCCCACTCGGTCGAGCTGCTGCAAAGTTTCGCCTCGGCCGTGCTGGACGAACTGATGCTGCGAAATCACTTGCACCAGTGCCTGCTGCTCTGCGACGAGGAGGCCTGAGTCGTCAGGGCTGTTCCGGCGGCGGAACGGGAACATGCCAGATATCGGTGGCGTATTCGCGAATGCTGCGGTCGGAGGAAAACCAGCCCATGCGCGCCGTGTTGAGTACCGCGGAACGCCACCAGCGGGAAGTGTTCTGCCAGCATTTGTCCACCTGCCGCTGGGCATTCCAGTAGGCATCGAAATCATCGCAGACCCGGTAGCGGTCCTCACGGATCAGCGCATCTATCATCCCCAGGTAACGTCCCCGGTCTTCCGGGGAAAACACCCCTGAGCGAACGGCATCCAGCGCCGCGTGGAGACGCTCGGAATACGGGGCCGCCGGCTCGCCGGCCAGTTCGTCCAGGCGGCGCTGCTCAACCTGTTGCGCCGTCATGCCGAAGATGAACATGTTGTCCCGGCCGATCCGTTCGCACATCTCGACATTGGCGCCATCCAGGGTGCCGATGGTCAATGCGCCGTTAAGGGCGAACTTCATGTTGCTGGTCCCCGACGCCTCGAGGCCGGCGGTGGAAATCTGTTCGGAAAGGTCGGCCGCCGGAATGATCGCTTCGGCCAGGCTGACGTTGTAGTTGGGGATGAACACCACCTTCAGCAGCCCGCTTACCGTGGGGTCGTCATTGATGGTTCGGCTGATGTCGTTGGCCAGCTTGATGATCATCTTGGCCTGCTGGTAACTGGCGGCGGCCTTGCCGGCGAAAATCTTCACGCGTGGCACCCAGTCGGTGGCCGGGTCGTTGCGGATCGCCTGATAGAGGGCCACGGTGTGCAGCAGGTTCAGCAGCTGGCGTTTGTATTCGTGGATGCGTTTGACCTGCACGTCGAAGATGGCATGGGAATCCACGGCGATGCCCAACCGCTGGCGGATCAGCTGCGCCAGGGCGTCCTTGTTGTGCTGGCGGCTGAGACTGAACTGTTTGCGGAACGTCTGCTTGTCGGCACAGGGCTCCAGCTCCCGCAACACGGTTTCCGGCGAATCCAGAACGCCCTCCCCCAGGGTTTCCACCAGCAGGCGGGTAAGTTGCGGATTGACCTGGAATAGCCAGCGGCGGAAGGTCACGCCGTTGGTCTTGTTGTTCACCCGATTGGGGTACAGCTGGTGCAGGTCGCGGAACACCGTTTTCTGCATCAGGCGGGTATGCAACGCCGACACGCCGTTGACGCTATGGGCACCGAGAAACGCCAGATTGCCCATGCGCACGCGCCGCCCCTGCTCTTCCTCGATCAGCGACACCGAGCGCAGCAGCGCAAAGTCGTGGATGTCCTTGGCGCGTAGGGCATCGATGTGCAAGGCGTTGATCAGGTAGATGATCTGCAGGTGCCGGGGCAACAGGCGTTCCATCAACGCCACCGGCCAGGACTCCAGCGCTTCCGGCAACAGCGTGTGATTGGTGTAGGCCAGCGTCGCCACCGTCAGCTCCCACGCCTTGCCCCACTCCATCCTGTGCACGTCCACCAGTTGGCGCATCAGTTCGACAACGGCAATGGCCGGGTGCGTGTCGTTGAGCTGGATTGCCACCTTTTCGGGCAGGTTGTTCACGTCGCCGTACTGGTCCATATGGCGCTGCAACAGGTCCTGGAGCGAGGCCGAAACGAAGAAGAACTCCTGGCGCAGGCGTAGCTCCTGTCCGGCTTCGGTGATATCGGCGGGATAAAGCACGAGGGAGATGGATTCGGCCCGTACCACGTCCGCCACTGCGCCGATGTGGTCGCCGGCATTGAAGCGGTCCAGTTGCAGGTCTTCCTCGGCACGTGCGCGCCACAGTCGCAGGGTATTCACCGCCGAGCGCCGCCAGCCGACCACGGGCGTGTCATAGGCGATGGCGCGAATGGTCTCGTGGGGTTGCCAGATCTGCCGGACGCTACCGTCTTCCTCCTGGTGGCTGAAGACGCTGCCGCCGAAGCCGACGGTATACGCCACTTCGGGTCGTTCGAACTCCCAGGGGTTGCCGAAATCCAGCCAGGTTTCCGTCTGTTCCGCCTGCCAGCCGTCGATGATGGCCTGACGGAAAAGACCGTGTTCGTATCGAATGCCGTAGCCATGCGCGGCCACGCGCAGGGTTGCCATGCTTTCCATGAAGCACGCGGCCAATCGCCCGAGGCCGCCGTTGCCCAAGGCTGCGTCGGGTTCCACTTCACGGATGCGGTCGAGGTCGACGTTCAAGTCGGCCATGGCCTGGCGGGCCACGTCCAGCAGGCCGAGGTTGCTCAGGTTATCCATCAGCAGGCGGCCGATGAGGAATTCCAGCGAGAGGTAATAGATGCGCTTCTGGTCCTGCCGGTCGACATGGCTGGAAGCTTCCTCCCATTGGTCAACCAGGTAGTCGCGCGTCGCCAGGGCCAGCGCCTCGAACCAGTCATGATCGAAGGCGGTTACCGGGGATTTGCCAACGGCGTACTTGAGTTTCGCCAGAATGCTGTCCTTGAACGTCTGGACGGCATCGGCGGGAGTTGGCTGCTCGGCCATCACCACCTCTCGTCAGCTGCAAAGGGGATTAGCAGATCTTCCTTAACGAATCGTAGGAGATGACGCCCAGGCGCTGCAGCAGCATGGCCTTCTTGGCGTCCCAGTTCTCCTGGTCGCGGATACTGTCGAGCAGGTCGTGGCCATGCAGGGTCAATGCACTGGCGACGCGGCCGGACTCGCCATTCCACTGGCGCTGCTCCCGGCATTCCACCAGACCGGCCTGTTCCATCAGGTGAAGGTGATAGTCCACCTCCCCCAGACTGTGTTCATCGGTGCAATGCAGGGTCACGAGATGGCCTGGTTCCAGGGCCTCGATTTCCAGCAGTAGATCCCTGATCAGATCCCAGTTCCGCTTCATGAGTGATTGCTCCTCGTACGGCGACAACGCCTTCAATTTGAGTCCACAGCGACGGCCGCGAGTTCAGACTTTCTCGCCCCCGGCGCGCTTCCGTTGATCAATCACCCTGAACTCTCCGCGAACCTCCCCGTTCAGAAGCTGTGAACAGCTGACTGGAGATTGACCATGCGCCTCGCCCCCCTGATCCCGCTGCTCTTTCTGCTAGGCACAGGTTCGGCCATGGCCGAGGCATGCCATGTCATGACCCGTTCATCGAGTTCCGCAGTACCGGCAGTCGAGATGGAGAGCTGCTATGAGTTCACCGGCGTGCCCGAGTCGACCATCGACTGGTCCTGCAGCAATGAGAGCAAGGAAATGCTCAGCAGCCAGAAGCACCCGGTCGAACGTTGCGCCGACGGCAGCGATGGTCAGTGCATCGCAGCCCTGACCCAGGAATCCCTGGCCAATCCCCGATCCGGCGCGGAGAACGAAAGCCAGGCACGCCCGGCAATCCCCAATGACGCCAAGGTCATCACTTACTACTACAGCGTCGCCAACCTGGGACAGGCCCGCACCGACTGTGAAAACAGCGGCGGTACCTGGCGGGAACAGTGATGAAGCGCCTCGATGGAGTTCTGCTGCTGCAGGTCGGCGAGCGCTTCCTGGAGCATGAACTGGCCGTGCACCGGATTCTGGGTGAGAAGCTCGGTGAACTGCTGGGCTGCCCGTTTCTCGGCCGTTACGACCCGCTGCAGCACGAACAGGGACAGTACTACCTGATTCCCGATGAAACGCTGATCGGCAATGGCAACGGCCTGGGCATACACGGACCGGATGATTTCTTCGGCGGCCTGGTCCCGCAGCCCTTCACGGCCACCAAGGCGATCACTCATCCGTTGTTCAAACTGCCTAACCGTGTTCCGCCGGGCTGGTCCGAGCGCTTTGCCGAGCAGGCTGCCAAGGCAATCCTGCATGGTTATACGGTGTTCGACCTGACCGACGCCCGGCGCGCCGGTGAAGCGATGCTGGAACATGGCCCGCTGCGCCTGAAACCGGTGCGCGGCAAGGCCGGGCGCGGCCAGCAGGTGATCTGGAACCTGCACGACCTGGGCGAAGCGCTGGACGAACAGGATGCGGAAGAACTCGGGACCTGGGGCCTGGTGCTGGAAGAGGACCTGGAACAGCCCGAAACTTTCAGCGTCGGCCAGATACGCGCCGCCGGCCTGGTGGTCAGCTACTTCGGCACCCAGCAGCTGACCCAAGATAACGACGGCGAAAGTGTCTATGGCGGCTCGCAGCTGACCCTGGTGAACGGCGATTACGCGGACCTGATGAAGCTCGACCTGCCACCGGCAACCCGCCTGGCGATCGAGCAGGCGCGCATTTACGAGAAGGCCGCCTTCGACAGCTATCCGGAAATGTTCGCCTCACGCCGCAACTACGACATCGCAAGGGGGCTGGACGCTCGCGGGCGGCAGCGGTCCGGGGTCCTGGAGCAATCCTGGCGGATTGGTGGCGCGAGCGCGGCCGAAGTGTTCGCTCTCGAGGCCTTCGCGGCCGATTCCTCGCTGAAGAGCGTGTGTGCCTCGACCCAGGAAATCTACGGTGACGCACCGCCCCCTGCCGATTCGATCCAGCTCTATCAGGGAGAGGAGCCCGAACTCGGCAAACTTTCCAAGTACGTCAAGGTGGAACCTCATGACAGCACATAGCGAACAAGTGGAGATCGTGGTGGATAACGAAGCAATTGCCGGAACGCTCCTCGCGCCCGAGACCCGAGTCCCGGGCGTTCTCTTCGTGCATGGCTGGGGCGGCAGCCAGCAGCGCGACCTGGCTCGCGCCCGCGGCATCGCCGGCCTGGGTTGCGTGTGCCTGACCTTCGACCTGCGCGGCCACGAGAAGACCATCGCCTCCAAGGAAAGCGTCACCCGCCGGCACAACCTCGATGACATAGTCGCGGCCTACGACCGGCTGGCCACCCATCCGGCGATCGATTCGGAATGCATCGCAGTGATCGGCAGCAGCTACGGCGGCTACCTGGCGACCTTCCTCACCACGCTGCGGCCGGTGAAATGGCTGGCGCTAAGAGTGCCGGCGCTGTACTGGGACGACGAATGGGACTCGCCCAAGCATCTGCTGGACGTGGCGCGGCTGGCGCGATACCGGAACATTCCGTGGAATCCCATCGACAATCTGGCCCTGAAGGCTTGCTCTGCTTTTGCCGGTGATGTGCTGCTGGTGGAGTCCGAGCACGACACCTTCGTGCCCCATACCACCCTGATGAGCTACCGCGCGGCGTTCGAGAAGGCCCATTCGCTGACCCACCGGATACTCGACGGCGCCGACCACGCCATGAGCCAGGACTGCGACCAGCAGGCCTACACGAAGATTCTCACCAACTGGTTCAGCGAAATGGTGATCGGTGCGCGGGTGGGGGATTATCCGCATCATTCGGCGCGGTATTCCTGACCTTCGCACGGACTCTGTAGGAGCGAGCTTGCTCGCGAAGGTCCGAGCTCGATCTTTCGCGAGCAAGCTCGCTCCTACCCACTGCCCCACCTCGGTGCCAAATTTCAGGCCACTAGCTGCTTCAGGACTGTTAGTGCGTCGCCGTCGCGAGTCACCCCTCTCCTCTTCAGGGAGAGGGGCCGGGGGTGAGGGCTGTGTCAGGCTGACTCGGAAGCCCAGCCCTCAAATCCGCCCACTATCCTTCAACGCGCGCATTTGCCCGTGATTGCGGATCACCCCGGCGTACTGCATCTGCACCACCTCGCGGACTGCCGGTGGCAAGGCCTCATCGAGGGCCTTCTCGTAGTTGTGCATCGCCGCGTCCTCGCCCCGTTCGCACTCATCGAGGATGGCTTTCTCGTTCTGCCCGGTGATCAGCGCCTTGAAATTGATCCAACGGCGGTGCATGTCGCCGCCGGTGCTGGTGTGCTCTTCAGGGACGTCACCCAGTTCCATCACCATCCCCTGCAGTTTCTCCGCCGCTGCCGCGCATTCCTCGGCGCGGGCTTCGAGCATCTGCTGCAGCGGCGGGCTCAGCACCGCCTTGGCGCAGGTGCGAAACCCTTCTTCGCCATCCTTGCAGGTCTGCACCAGGCCATTGAGCACCCTTGCCGTTTCGTGTGGATCAGTCATGACCGCCTCCCATGCCGGGCACTCCGGCTCGTTCGTGGCTTCGCCTGGACGACCAGGTCGGTTCCTAACAGGTGACTGGCTTTCTCTGCGCGGTGTTCGGACCCGCGGATGGCCGGTACTGACGAAACAACCTGAACGACCGGGGAGCAGGTCAGTCGACTCTTTCAGGGGCCCCAGCCGGGGCCTTTGCATTGATAGGGAGTACCCGAGATGAGAATCAGCGAAATCATGACGCGAAACGTCCAGACCACTACCCCTGAGCGGACCCTGCGCGAAGTCGCATCGCTCATGGAAAGCATCGACAGCGGTGCGATTCTGGTACACGAAGGTGATCGACTGGTGGGCATGGTGACCGACCGGGATATCGCCCTCCGTGGCGTCGCAGCCGGCCTTGGTGCGGATACACCGGTGCGTCAGGTGATGAGCGGCGATGTCCGTTACTGCTTCGAGGACGAGGACGTCCAGCACGTCGCCGAGAACATGGCGCAGATCCAGTTGCGTCGCCTGCCGGTGCTCAATCGCGAAAAAAGGCTCGTGGGCGTGGTGTCGCTGGGCAATATCGCCGCCTGCCGCAGTGAACACGCCAGCGCCACGGTTCTGCAGGGCGTCGCCCGCGCTCACTGATGCATCAGCCGTTCCGGCCGGCAGCCTGCGTCAGCGCTCCGGTCGGAATATCAGCGTGCCCAGGGGTGGAAGGTCCAGCAGCAGCGACTGGGCCTCGCCATGGGAGATCACCAGCTCACTGTCTAGTGCCCCCTGGGTACCAGCGCCGGAGCCGCTGAAGCGCGCGTCGTCGGTGTTCAGCAGCAATTGCCAGAGTCCCGCCCGGGGGACGCCGATCCGGTAGTCGCGGCGCGGCTCGGGCGTGAAGTTGTGCACCACCAGCAACGGCTTGCCGTCGTCGCCATGGCGCAACCAGGCGAAGACACTGTTGTGGAAGTCGTCGCCTATCAGCCACTGGAAACCCTCGGCGCGCCCGTCGCGCTGATAGAGCGCCGGCTCCCGTCGGTAATGGGCGTTGAGTTCCTTCACCAGCTCGCGAATCGCCGCGTGCTCTGGATAACGCAGCAGGTACCAGTCCAGTTGCTGGTCGTGGTCCCATTCGCGCCATTGGCCGTACTCGCAGCCCATGAACAGCAGTTTCTTGCCCGGATGGGTCCACATGAAGCTGAGGTACAGGCGCAGGTTGGCGAACTGTTGCCAGCGGTCACCCGGCATCCGCGCCAGCAGCGAGCCTTTGCCATGCACCACCTCGTCGTGGGAGATCGGCAGGATGAAGTGTTCGGAGAAGGCATAGAGCAGACCGAAGGTCACCTGGTGGTGATGGTGCTTGCGGTGGATCGGTTCTTTCTGGATGTAGTCCAGGCTGTCATGCATCCAGCCCATGTTCCATTTGTAGGCGAAGCCCAGACCGCCTTCCGCTGCGGGGTGGCTGACACCCGGCCAGGCGGTGGACTCTTCGGCGATGACCATCGCCCCCGGTACCTCGCTGCGCACCACCTCGTTGAGATGGCGAAGAAACTCGATGGCCTCCAGGTTCTCGCGTCCGCCGTGACGGTTGGGAATCCACTCGCCTTCCTTGCGTGAATAGTCGCGGTAAAGCATCGAAGCCACCGCGTCGACTCGCAGTCCGTCGACGTGATAGACCCGCAACCAGTGCAGCGCCGAGGCCAGCATGAAGCCGTGGACTTCCGTGCGGCCCAGGTTGTAGATCAGCGTGTCCCAGTCCTGGTGGAAACCTTCGAAGGGGTGCTCGTATTCATACAGCGCCGTGCCGTCGAAGCGGGCGAGCCCGTGCTCGTCAGTGGGGAAGTGCGCCGGCACCCAGTCCAGGATCACGCCGATTCCCGAACCATGGCAGGCATCGACGAACGCGGCGAAGTCCTTCGGGCTGCCCAAGCGTGCGGTGGGCGCGAACATCGAAAGCGGTTGATAGCCCCAGGAGCCGCCGAAGGGATGCTCCATGATCGGCATGAGTTCGATATGGGTGAACCCCATTTCCAGGATGTAGGGGATCAGGCATTCGGCGAGTTCCCCCCAGCTCGGTGGTCGATCTTCGAACCATTGCCAGGAGCCGGCGTGGAGCTCGTAGATGGCAAGCGGCTGGTCATGTTGCTGGCCGACCTTGCGGCGCGCCATCCACTCCTGGTCCTTCCAGTCGAACTCCAGCGGCCCGGCCACCCGGGAACTGGTCTCGGGCGGCAGCTCGCTGGCCAACCCCACCGGGTCGGCCTTCAAGGGCAACAGCCCTTCGGCGCCGAGGATTTCATACTTGTAGCGTTCGCCCGCCTCCAGGCGCGGAATGAAGAGTTCCCAGATACCGGCCGGGTAACGCTTGCGCATGGGGTGCCGACGTCCATCCCAGGCGTTGAAATCGCCGACCACGGACACCCGCCGCGCATTGGGCGCCCAGACGGCGAAGCGCACACCGGGTGTGCCGCCCTGATCGATAAGCTGTGCCCCCAGGCAGCTGCCCAGTTCCCGGTGATTACCCTCGGCGAACAAGTAGAGATCGACATCGCCGAGCAGCGCGCCGAACGCATAAGGGTCTTCCGTCAATTGCTGCCCGCCAGGCCACTGGATACGCAACAGGTATTGGCGCGGCTCGGCCATCAGTCCCTCGAAGAGTCCCTCGGGGTCGGTCCTGTGCATCGCGCCAAGCGAGCTCTGGTCGGTGGCGTCCAGCAACTCCACAGCCTCGGCGCCCGGCAGCCATATCCGCACCCGTATTCCGTCCGTCTCGGCATGGGGGCCGAGAAAACTGAAGGGGTCCGCTTCTTCCGCCCGTCGCAGGCGTTCCAGTCGTTCATCGATCATGTGCGGTGTCCCACCAGGTGTCGTGACAATTCCAGGAGTCCGTGCAGCGGCACGTCGAGCCAGTCCGGGCGATGTCCGCTTTCGTACAGAATTTCATAGGCGGCCTTTTCCAGACTGAACAACGCCAGTGCAGCGCCCTCGCCTTCCCGGCCATGCCACTCGTGAGGCAGGCCGTTGGCCGCCAGACGATAGGCATCGAGGAAGGCGGTGCGCGCATTGGCGCGGTAACGGGCGACGACGGCGGAGCATGCGTGCCGGGCCTCGGCGGAGTTGTCGGCGCCACAGGCCTTGCGGCTCGCCACCGCCGCTGCGTAATCGAATGAGCGGAGCATGCCGGCGACATCCTTCATGGGACTGTGGCGTTGGCGTCGCTCCGACAATGGCCGGCTGGGCTCGCCCTCGAAATCGATGACGTAGGCGTCACCCTGCACCACCAGTACCTGTCCCAAATGTAGATCGCCGTGGACCCGAATGAGGATCCCGCCCGCCGCCAGGCTCGCCAGGCGGCCGATGACCATCAGTAAACGCTCCTCTTCGGCGCGCAGCCACTGCAGAGAGGCCGCATCGTCCGAACCCAGCCGCTCCTGGGCATGGACCAGGGCAGCCAGTGCCTCGCGCAGCTGCGCACTGATGCGGGTGGCCCATTCCGCGCTGTCGCTGTCGTCGCTCAGTCGATAGCCGAAATCGGGGTTTTCGGTCGGTCGCGCCAGTACCGCGTGCATTTCCCCGACCCGCTTGCCCAGGGTTCCGGCGAACACCTTCAGCTCCGCCAGGGCACCTTCGTCACTGGCCACCTCGGCCCCGCCCATGCAATCGCGAATGGCCCGGTCAAGGTTGTTCAAGGTCCAGGTCCAGGCGTCGCCCTGGTTGTCCAGGTACCGCTGCAGGACCATCAGCGTGTGCGGCTGGCCTTCTTCGTCCACGCGCAGGACTTCACCGAGGAACGGCGCCACGTGGGCGTAGCCGTGATGGGTGAGGAAGCGCCCCATCTCGACCTCCGGGTGAACGCCGGGGAAGCCGCGACGCAGCAGTTTGAGCAACAACCGGCCACCGATCAGCGCCGAGCTGTTGGATTGCTCCGCTGTCAACAGCTTCACCTCGGGTTCCGGGCCCGTGTCGATATCCGCCAGGGTGTCTTCCGGGAGGAACTGCAGTTCGCCGTCCGCATTGCGCAACACTGATCCGGCGCGCAGGTGCCGGAGGATGTCGAGGCTGAAGCCTGGCAGGGAGAAGGCATCGGTCAAGAGTTCGACCTTGCGCCCGCGCCGCAGCCGCGCCAGGGCCAGTTGTTGCGGCAGGTCGCTGCCACTGGGGCGTTCGGGCACGACGGCGAGGGGTAACTGGTAGAACTCGGGCCCGTGGGCGCCGTGGACCTCGATCTCGGTCAGGACCGGAGCGTCCGGCCCTTCGTCCAGTGGCATGGCGTAGAGCAGATGGACACTGCCCGCTGTGACGTTCCCGCCGCCGAACCAGCGGCGTTTCGGCAGGTACAGCGGGAGGGCCTCGTATTCCAGCGTCTGGCGCGCCTTGATCTGGATGATCTCGTCGATCTGCCGCAGCAGGACCAGGGTTTGCAGTTCGGGCATGCGCTCGACGGGTTTCTTGTGCCAGCTGGGCATCTGCGAGGCATCGGCGAGGTAGAACCAGTAGAAACCGTAGGGCGGCAGCGTCAGCAGGTAGGTGAGCTGGCCGATGGGCGGGAAGGACGAACCGCCCACCATCTCCACCGGCACGCGACCGTTGAAGTCGGCCAGTTCCAGCTCGACCGCCTGGGCCGCACTGGAGAGGTTGGCGACGCACAGGATGCTCTCGTCACGGTCTTCATCCGCGTCACGGTATTCGCGCAGGTAGGCGAGGATGCGTCGGTTGCTCGGCGAGAGCATCTTCACACTGCCCCGGCCGAAGGCTTTCTGCTGCTTGCGTACGCTGAGCATGCGGCGCATCCAGTTGAGCAGCGAGTGGGAATCGTGCGCCTGCGCCTCGACATTGATGGTCTGGTAGCCGTACAGCGGGTCCATGATCGGCGGCAGGACCAGCCGGGCCGGGTCAGCGCGGGAGAATCCGCCATTACGGTCGATCGACCACTGCATCGGGGTGCGCACGCCATCGCGATCGCCGAGGTAGATGTTGTCGCCCATGCCGATCTCGTCGCCGTAATACAACGTCGGCGTCCCGGGCATGGACAGCAGCAGGCTGTTCAACAGCTCCACGCGGCGCCGGTCGCGCGCCACCAGCGGTGCCAGGCGCCGACGGATGCCCAGGTTCAGGCGCGCCCGCTTGTCTCCGGCGTAATAATCCCAGAGGTAGTCGCGCTCATCGTCGGTGACCATCTCCAGGGTCAGTTCATCGTGGTTGCGCAGGAAGATCGCCCATTGGCAGTTCGGCGGGATCTCCGGCGTCTGGCGCAGGATATCGGTGATCGGGAAGCGATCTTCCTGGGCGATGGCCATGTACATGCGCGGCATCAACGGGAAGTGAAAGGCCATGTGGCATTCGTCGTCATCGCCGAAGTACGGGCGCGTGTCCTCGGGCCACTGATTGGCTTCGGCCAGCAGCATCCGGTCCTGGTAGCGGGCGTCCAGTTCGGCGCGGATGCGTTTGAGCACCGTGTGGGTTTCCGGCAGGTTCTCGTTGTTGGTGCCGTCGCGCTCGATCAGGTACGGAATGGCGTCCAGACGCAGCCCATCCACGCCCATGTCCAGCCAGTAGCGCATGACCTTTAGCACCGCGCTCAGCACCCGCGGATTGTCGAAGTTCAGGTCCGGCTGGTGGGAATAGAAGCGGTGCCAGTAGTACTGCCCGGCCACCGGGTCCCAGCTCCAGTTGGATTTCTCGGTGTCGATGAAAATGATCCGGGTGCCGGTGTACTTGTCGTCCGTGTCCGACCAGACGTAATACTCCCGCGTCCTGGAACCCTTCTTCGCATGGCGGGCCCGCTGGAACCAGGGGTGCTGGTCCGAGGTGTGGTTGATGACCAGCTCGGTGATCACCCGCAGGCCCCGTCGATGGGCTTCGTCGATAAAGCGCCGGGCATCGGCAAGGGTGCCGTAGTCGGGATGCACACCCCGGTACATGGCGATGTCGTAACCGTCGTCACGCCTCGGCGATGGGTAGAACGGCAGCAGCCAGACGGTGTTCACGCCGAGTTCGGCGATGTAGTCCAGCTTTTCAATCAGCCCGGCGAAATCGCCGATGCCGTCGTTGTTGGCGTCGTAGAAGGACTTCACATGGACCTGGTAGATGATCGCGTCCTTGTACCAGTGCGGGTCGTTCAGGAAGGCTGCCCTTCCGCTGCGCTTAGCCATGGGGATACTCCTGTTCTCAACGGACCGGGCGGACGCGCCAGATACCGAACGGCAGGTGCGCGGGGTCGATGCGCATCCATTGCTCCTTGCCGTGCCAGGTCCAGCGGTGGCCGCTCATGAGGTCTTCGCCTTCCAGGTCGGCGTCGTCAGCCAGACCGAACTCCCACAGGGGCAGTTCGAAATGCGCTTCCTGGGGCCGCTGCGGATCGAGGCTGATGGCGATGAGGATGAAGTTCGACAAGTCTTCGGTGCGCTTGCCGAAGTAGAGGATCTGGTCGTTCCAGGCGTTGTAGGCCTTGAAGCCCAGGTGGGTCTGCAAGGCGGGGTTGTCGCGACGGATCATGTTCAGCTGGGTGATCTCCGCGCGGATGTTGCCCGGCGCGTCGTAGTTCCGCGCACGCAGCTGGTATTTCTCCGAGTCCAGGTATTCCTCCTTGCCGGGCACGGGCGCCGATTCGCACAGCTCGAAACCTGCGTACATGCCCCAGAGTCCGGAGCCCATGGTGGCCAGCGCCGCGCGGATGAGAAAACCGGGGCGCCCGCTGTGGTGCAGGAAGAAGGGATTGATGTCCGGCGTATTGACGAAGAAGTTGGGTCGGTAGCAATCCCGCCACGGCGGCTGGTTGAGCTCGGTCAGGTACTTCTGCAGCTCGGCCTTGGTATTGCGCCAGGTGAAGTAGGTGTAGCTCTGGCTGAAGCCGATCTTGCCCAGACGCGCCATCATCGCCGGCCGGGTGAAGGCCTCGGAGAGGAAGATCACCTGCGGGTGACGCTGCCGTACTTCGGCGATCAGCCATTCCCAAAACGGCAGCGGCTTGGTGTGCGGGTTGTCGACGCGAAACAGGCTGACGCCCTGGTCCACCCAGCCGAGCACCACGTCGCGCAGGCCCAGCCAGAGACCGGGAATGGCCTGTTCGGCATAGAAATCGACGTTGACGATGTCTTCGTACTTCTTCGGCGGATTCTCCGCGTGGCGGATGGTGCCGTCCGGGCGCCAGCTGAACCAGCCGGGATGCTGCTTCAGCCACGGGTGGTCGGGGGAACACTGGATGGCGAAGTCCAGCGCCACTTCCAGGCCATGGGCATGGGCCGAATCCACCAGCATGCGGAAGTCTTCCAGGCTGCCCAGCTCGGGGTGGACAGCCTCGTGGCCGCCCTCCTCGCTGCCGATCGCATAGGGACTGCCGGGATCGTCGGGCCCGGCGCGCAAGCTGTTGTTGGGACCCTTGCGGTGAGTGCGGCCGATGGGATGGATGGGCGGGAAATAGAGCACGTCGAAGCCCATCCTGGCGATGTCCGGCAGGCGCCGACGGACATCGGCGAAGGTGCCGTGTCGGGTCGGGTCAGGGCTTTCGGAACGGGGGAACAGCTCGTACCAACTACCGAATAGCGCGAGGTGCCTTTCCACCTCCACCGGGTATGCGGGGCTGCGCAGCAGATGCGGACGGTGCTCGGCGCGGCGCATCAGGTTGCCGACCTCGGGCTCGATGAACAGTGCTACCTGGTCCTGGATACCCTGGCAGCCATCCAGCCGTGCCAGGAACTGGTCCAGTTCGCCGGTCATGTGCGACGGGGCTTCGCCCGCAATTCGCCGGACCAGCGATGCACCTTCGGCCAGTTCGAGGGGGACTGGCACGCCGGCGCCATATTTCTTGGTCAGCTCATAGCGAAAGCTGGCGAAGACGTCCTGCCAGGCCTCGATGGCGAACTCCAGGCGCCCTTCTCCCTCGGGCCTCAACCGTGCCGTCCAATGGTCGTTGCCGAGCAGCTCCATGGGAGTGCGCCGCCAGTCCGCCTGTCCCGTCATCCTCCACAGCAGATCCGCCGCCAGTTGGTCATGGCCGTCGGCGAAGATGACCGCCTGGACTTCCAGGGCCTGCCCGCTGATGCACTTGACCGGAAAGCGGCCGCCTTCGACCACTGGCTCCACGCCCTCGATGCACAACCGGGGTTCTCGTGCTGCGCGAATCGCCGTGGATTCGCCTTCTTGCGCCGGAAGCATGCTCTGGCTCCTTGAACGCCGTTCAGACGATGCAATCGGTTGAGTCGGCCCGACCCGGAGGACCTGCATTCGATGGGGTGGGCTACTGGGATTCCGAGGGCACGACGGCAGGAAAGTTCAGGTGATTTCCTACGGCTTTCCGTCCTCGTCGTCCCTCTCGTCCTTGTGCGCCGGTTCGTCCTCCACGTCGTCCTTACCATTCCCCGCGGGATCGACCAGGAACGGGACCACATGCAGCACCACCAGCGCCAACAGGGTTCCCAGCACGGCTGTGCCCTCACGCCCCATCCCGACGGCAACCCCGATGGCGGTGGCTGCCCAGAGCCCGGCGGCGGTGGTCAAGCCCTGGACGTCGGCGGGGCTGCGTCCTTTGAGGATGGTACCGGCGCAAAGGAAACCAATACCGGCGGCGATGCCCTGGATGACCCGGCTGATGGCGTCGTGGCCGGCGCCGTCCTGCTCCAGCGCCATGATGAAGAGCGCCGCACCGAGGCATACCAGCATATGGGTACGCATGCCGGCCGATTTGCCCTTGACCTCCCGTTCGTAGCCAACCAGGCCACCAAGGAAGATCGCGAGCAGAAAGCGCAGCAGCGCCCGAACCAGTCCTTCCACGTGGCCGAGGTCGGCGAACTCCGCCACCAGGGTGTTGAGGATGCGTTCGCCCAGTTCCATGGTGCTTTCCAGACGGACCCCATGAAATTCTGAAACCGGCCGAGGCGAAGCGGTTCGAGCTATCGGCGCACCGTTCATCCGCTGAAGCGAACCACGGGGCCCCGAGCGCCTCTTCCAAAATAAGGCCATGCGGCGTTCGAGCCGCAGGCGACCTTTAGGAGGAGCACTCCATGCCACGCGGAAGCAAAGACAAATACACCGACAAACAGAAGCGCAAGGCCGAGCACATCGAGGAGAGTTACGAGGCCAAGGGCGTTTCCAAGGACGAAGCCGAGTCCCGCGCATGGGCCACGGTCAACAAGCAATCCGGAGGCGGTGAACGCACCGGCGGCTCAGGACAGAAAACCAGCGCCGGGGAAAAGCAAGCCGCACGCAAATCCTCCGCCCGCAGAGCAGCGGCCACCCGTAAGGGCGTCCCTCGTCCTGGCCAGAAGGTCGATGGCATGACCAAGACCGAACTGATGGAACGGGCCCGCAAGCGCAACATTCCGGGGCGCTCCAAGATGCGCAAGTCCGAACTGATAGAGGCGCTGCGCAAGGGCGCTTGAAATCGACTTCCCCTGACCGTCGCAGCAGTATGGCGACGGTTTTTTTTTGGAGTTTTTGTAGGGGACTCCCAGCTGGCCGGATGCTTCCCTCACCCCCGGCCCCTCTCCCTGAAGTGGAGAGGGGTGACTCGCGCCGGCGGCTCCGCGCTTCCAGGGGGCAACCTACTGTAGGGGCGAATTCATTCGCCAAGCAGAACGCAGTTCTGCCCGCAAACTCCCAGCTGGCCTGGTGCTCCCCTCACCCCCGGCCCCTCTCCCGCAAGCGGGCGAGGGGTGACTCGCGCCGGCGGCTCCGCGCTTCCAGGGGGAAACCTACTGTAGGGGCGAATTCATTCGCCAAGCAGGACGCAGTTCTGCCCCGAACTTCCAGCGGGCCAGGCGCTACCATCTCCCCCGGCCCCTCTCCCGCAAGCGGGCGAGGGGTGACTCGCGCCGGCGAGGCACAAGTCATCCTGAAGCGAAGTAGATGATATGGGGCGGCGACTCCGCCCCCAATCACGGCGAAATCGGATCACTCGCCGGGAAGGTTTCCTCCAGGGCGTGGTCGACCTGGGTTTCGCGCGGCTGGTCTTGCGCATTGGCCTCGCCGCATTGGCAGTTCGGGTCCCGGCATTGTGCGTTGTCCGAAGGATGGCCTTCGGCGCACGCGGGGCAGCAGAAGGCTTTTCCATCAACTACCACGGCGTCGGCGTCCACGATGCAGGTGCACTCGGGACAGGCGCAGCGCGCTCCGTTCATGGTCGTACCCTCCAGAGGAAAAATCCCAGCGCCGTGTTGGGCAGGGGAACATGGCTGATCAATGGCCGCTGCCGGTTCTCCGGGTAGCGGTGCTTATCGGGGGTGTGCGGCATCTGCATGGTTCAGACCCGCCCTGCCGCCTGGGTAACTACTTTGCGTGGCTTGCGCGAGCGGCGTTTTCTGCTCAGGGAAACCACGACTTTCACGCCAAACCGATTGGCTGGAACCCAATTGATCTTGGGATTTTTCATGGTTGAACCTCCACGCGCTCGGGCGCGTCACTCGTCTTCAGAGCCTTCCACCGGCGAAACCCGGTCGGTCCAGGGTTTGCCGTCGAGGGGGGCCGAGCGGCCCAGTTCCGCTTCATCAAGACCGATGCCGCCGCCGATCTCCGACTCGGGCACCGTGCGCAATTCCTGATCCGCGGGGCTGTCACCTTCTCGCTCTTCCGGGGAGCGGGCGCCGGTCTGGTCATACAGCGTGTCGGGGCTGAGATCGTCGGGGGTCACATTGTCTTCGCGAGGGCTGTCGTCCGGTCTCTCGCCGCCACGTTCCACCACATATTCGGACGGCATTTCCCGTTCGATCTCGCCGGTGGGGCGCAGGTCTTCAATGCTGCCTTCACGGGTGTCGCGCTCTTCGCTGAAGTCCAGCTCGCGCGCCGAGCCCATGCTGCCTTCGGTCACGTCGCTTGCTCTTGGGGCGGGTTTGTCGCGAATCATGGTGCCTCTCCAACTGGGTTACCTGCTTCAGTCGACTGGCAGCCCGCGGCAATGATTCAGGTTTTTTGCCGAGCGGAGTTCCACTTGTAGGAGCGAGCTTGCTCGCGAAAAAAGTCGGCAAATAGGACATGAAAGGCCCGGAACATATCCGGGCCTTTTTCGCGGCCGATCAGCTCCTGGCGCGCTCGACGTCGCGCAGTGCCTTGATCTGATCGTGATTGCGCAACACCCCTTCGTACTGCCGCTGGACGGTGGCACGAACGTCGGTCGGCAGGTTCGTCTGCAGCGCTTCGGCATACTGCTTCTTGGCCACGTCTTCGCCGCGCTCGCATTCGTTGAGGATGGCTTTCTCGTCCTTGCCGGTGACCAGGGATTTCAGGTCTACCCAGCGACGATGCAGGTCGGCGCTGACGCTGGTGCTGTCTTCTGGTTCGCCGCCAAGTTCAACCACGGCCCTCTGCAGTTCGGCGGCGGCCGCACCACACTGCCGTGAGCGCTCCATGAACAGTTGCTTGAGGTCCGGGCGCTTTACGTCGTCGGCGCAGACCTTGAAGCCCGCTTCGCCGTCCTTGCTGGTTTCGATGAGGTTGTTGAGGGTGCGTACCGTGTCTTTGCGATCTTCAGTGAGTTCCATGGTGTCCGCTCCTGGCCGGCTACGGCCTGTGCATGAATGGATGACCCGTGCCGGGCCTACGCAGTCTTCCGACGTAACCGGCGTGACGATCGTTCAGGTAATTTTCCCCGGCGGTCATCGGGCCCGCGATGGATGGCACGGAGTCCAATGAGCCAACACAGGGTCACAAATGGATAGCCAAGCTGCGCAGGTCATCCTCGCCATGGACAAGAGCAACAGTGACAAGACCCCGTCCCTCACCCCCAGCGAAGAGCGGGAAGCCCACAAGAGCAAACCGCCCCGCGCCGCGGTGGTTCACGAGATCATCCGCCTGCAGGGCGACCAGGAGTTGCAGCGTACGGTCGCCGCGCTCTGGTGGTCGGCGCTGGCGGCCGGCCTGTCCATGGGACTGTCGATGATGGGCATGGGCCTGCTGCGGGCGCGCCTGGAAGGTGTCGAAGCCGCCACGGCCCTCTCCAGCATTGGTTACTCGGCAGGTTTTCTCGCGGTGATCCTGGCACGCCAGCAACTCTTCACCGAGAACACCCTGACGGCAGTGCTGCCGGTCATGAACAAACCCACGCCCGGCAATTTCGCACGTCTGGGCAAGCTCTGGAGTGTGGTACTGACCGGCAACCTCGCCGGAACCCTGCTGGTGGCCTATCTGCTGCTGCAGTTGCCGATCTTCGACGCGCAGACCGACGCGGCTTTCCTGGAAATCGGCCGCAAGCTGATGGAGAACGACAGCACCCAGATGTTCGCCCGTGGGGTCATTTCCGGCTGGATGATCGCCACCATGGTGTGGATGATCCCGGCCCAGGAGAGCGCCAAGTTCTGGATCATCGTGCTGGTGACGACACTGATGGGACTCGGTGATTTCACCCACATCGTGGTGGGTTCGGTGGAGGCCGCCTACCTCGTCTTTGCGGGCGAACTGGCCTGGATGGAATTCTGGCTCGTCTTCGCCGGCCCTACCCTGCTTGGCAATATCGTCGGTGGCAGTTTCATTTTCGCGCTGATCAGCCACGCGCAGATCCGCAGCGATGTCGAACTCCAGCAAGAGGAACGGGATCGCCGCCGCGAACGGGAGGCCCAGGAAAGCTAGTTCCCCGGGCCGCGCACCACCGTCAGCAACACCGCCGCGATGCGGTCGGTATTGAGGTAGGCGTATTCGTCCAGTTCCTCACCGAAGACATCGGGGTCCAGCTCCCGGTAATGCCATTGCAGGTCCGTGGCACCCAGGCATTCGGCAACGCGTTCGAAGAAGCTGTCCCGTCCGTTCGCGATCGCCACCCCGGTATAGAGCAGCAGAGCACCGCCAGGAGCCAGGCGCGCAACGCCCCCGTCTAGGATGGCCAGGGACAGGCCGCTGCCCATCTCCCCTCCTCCGTGCCGGTAAGTGCGTTGCGCCGGGTCCAGCATGTAGGGCGGATTGGCCACGATCAGGTCGAAGTGACCTTCGGCCTCTCGCAACAGATCGCTCACGATGGCGCGCACGCCGGGTGTTTCCGCCAGGCGGGCGTTGATCCGGGTGAACTCCAGAGCGCGCAGGTTGATATCCACCGCCTGCACATCCGCGTGCGGGAAGCGCCCGGCGATGCGGATTGCCGCTGCGCCTGTGCCGCACCCCACGTCCACGGCCTTGACCACGTCCCGCTCGGATCGGTCCAGGAAGCAATCGATGGCTTGCACGAACCTGTAGGTGTCAGGACCGAAGAACACGGCATCGGCGGCATCCGTGGGGAAGCTGGAGTGCACGTAGAGCTCCCCGCCCAGGCTGGACCAGCGGACCGTGGAGCGAAAACCGTCGATCCCGGCGATCAGTACGTCGGCGGCTTCCATCAATTTGAAAAGGTCCTCGCCAATCACCTCCCGAGTGAAGGGCCGGCTCCAGCCGAACACCCCGTCCAGATCCACGGCCATGACATTTTCCGGGCGCTGGTTGATGCGCACGTGGGTGGCTGGTGTGACCGTGGTGAAATGGTAGCCGCGTTGTTTCAGCGCTTCGCCCAGATGCAGCAGTGCCTGGTTGCGTCTGGACAGTTCGGAACAGCTATCGTCGCCTTGCATGGTCCTGCCCCTTCGTTCATCTCGACTGTGCCGTGAACAGGCGGGTCGCGAGCAGCCCCGCCGGCCGGTAGTGGAAGGCCGGCGACATCAGGCTGATGAGCCGCTGCATTCCACCGTCAGGATCTATCGCGTCCAGCTGCCCTTGCAGGGCTCGCTCGTCGAGATCGAATTCGTCGCCCACTCCGGACGGCGGCGACGCACGATGACGCGCACGCCGCCAGGGCTGGCAGGCCGCTTGCGGCGTCTGCAGCCAGCGTCCGGCAATCCAGTCATGGATCAGCTGTTTTTCATAAGGGCTGAACACGCCGACCATGGCCGCCGACTGCCCCTCTACCACCTGCCAGAAGCGGCTGGCGGCGGGGGCTTCGTGACGACGAATCCAGCCACGCTGCTCCAGTGCCACGAGTAGCCGCTTCATCTGCCCCGGCTGGCTCAGCCAGCGGTTGAGCGGGCAGCCCTGCACCACCGACGCGTCCGAGTGCATGTTCTGCGCCTTGTGCCGCTTGCGCTCGAGCATGCAGAGCAGTTCGTGCTCCAGGTCGAAGCGCGCGATCACGTCGAGGGTGCCCAGGCCAAGGTCATTCAGCCGATATCCCCGCGCCACCCGCGCCATGAACTCGTCACGCCGGGCGGCCAGGGGCAGGTTTTCGTGCAGGGCCTTCACGGCCTGCATGGCATGTCCGCAACTGACGTTGTCGATGGTGACGTGCAGACGGAAGTAGTGAGGATCGATGCCCAGCTCCGCCAGTTCGCGCGTGCAGATCAACAGGTGCAGCGGCAATTGCTCGTAGCCCAGGTTGTAGCCGATGACTTCCGGCAACCGCTCCCGCGCCAAGTACCCGAGCGCCAGCTGCGTGGCGCCCTGGATGTAGCACGCGTCATCCAGGCCTTCGATGTCATCGCAGCCGTGGCGAGCCAGCAGGTTTCGGTAGATCAGCACGTGGTTCTGTTCCGGCACGCCCTCGCCCAGTTCTTCCAGGTAGGTGCGCACCAGTCCGTGGAAACGGTGCTCCCGCCAGTGGGCGAGCAGGCCATAGAGCCAGGCACCGTCCACCAGCTTGGTCGGCGCGACGCCGCGCAGGAAGTACAGGGCATGGGCGCGACAACTGAAGTAGCGTCGCGGTTGCCCCTGGGCGCGTTGTGCCTGGTAGTCGGCGTAGGCAATTGCCGTCTGGTGCACGCGATTTTCCATCCAGCCGAGGAGCTGCGCGGGGTCGTTCGGCATGTCGCAAGGGAGACTCGCGGCCTCGGCCAGTTGGACTTCCAGGAAGCGTCGCGCACGCTGGATCACCGCAGCCGACTCCGGCTCGGCCAGCAATTTCCAGTAAAGGTTTTTCGCCGGGTCGACCGCCTGGGGCCGGGAAGCGACGGCTGCGCCGTCGTCGCGGAGAGGGGATTTGTCCATTGCCGGCTCCTGGGTGTCCTCACCTTCCGAACCGTGGGCAGCGGAAAGATTCAGCGTGATTGACAGGCGGCGAAGGCGACCTGAACCGGCGCAGGACGGCCGGGTCAGTTTGAGTGTCGGCGTAAGGATTCAAGGCAATGAATGCAGAAGCGCTTCCCGGTTTTGGTATCGAAGAGGAATACCTGCTGGTAGACCTGCGTACGCGCAACGTGCCCGCACAAGCGCCTCCCGGTCTGGTCGCGGCGTGCCGCAATGCACTCGGCACCTGCCTGGCGGATGAGATGTTCGAGTGCCAGCTGGAACTGGTCTCCCCCATCCTCCATGACCTCGCTGAAGCACGCGCCTGCCTGACGAACCAGCGTGCGCGCCTGGCGAACGTGGTCGCAGGGTTTGGCATGGGGCTGGTTTCAGCCGGCAGTCATCCTTTCGCCGACGGCCTGGCCACGCGCCGAAATGCGTCGCCACGCTACCAGTGCCTGTTCGACGATTACCGGATGATCGCTCGCAGCAGCCTGCTCTGCGGCCTTCATGTGCACGTGGGCGTGCCCGACGGACATGACCGCATCCTGCTGCTGCGGTACCTGCTGCATTGGCTCCCGCTGTTGCTCGCCCTCAGCGCGTCTTCGCCACTCTGGCTGGGCCAACCCACCGGCAGCATGAGCTATCGCCGGGTAATCTGCGGGCAGTGGCCGCGAATGGACCTGCCGGATGATTTCGCCGATGAAGCCGAGTACCGGGCGCATGTCAGCTGGCTGCACGGTATCGGCGCCATTCGCACTGACAACGATGTCTGGTGGTTCATTCGCCCTTCCGCCCGCTTCCCCACCCTGGAACTGCGTATCGCCGACGCCTGCCCACGGCTGGAGGATTCGCTGTGCATTGCCGGGCTGTTCCGCAGCATGGTTAGCCACGCCCGGGAAAGCGCCCCTCTCCCGGCGCCGAGCGCCTTGCAACGACAGGTGGTCACGGAGAATTACTGGCGGGCGCGCATGCACGGCATCCATGGCCGTTTTCTCGACGAAACCGGTCGCGAAACCCTGGATTGCGCAGCCTGGCTGGCCGTCGCGGAGGATCGCTTTGGCGAGGCGGCACGGTGCCTCGGTGACGAAGGCGCGTTCATCCAGGCACGTCGCATCCTGCAAGCGGGATGCAGCGCCGATCGCCAGCTGGAGCAGTACCAGCGCGCCCTGGAGCAATATTCATCGAAGCCTCGTGCATTGCTCGCCGTGGTCGACGGTCTGTTGGCCGAGTTCGCCGAGGGCTTGCCGGCCGAACGGAAAATAACCTGAACCCGAGAACGCGCAGGAGCATCCCAATTGTACGGATGACCTACATTTTCAAGGGTGAAGCACCATGATTTCCCTACCTGACCTGGACATTGGCGAACCGTCCCCCCGCATCCTTACTGAAGTTGCCCCCGAATCCGGTGCCTTCTGCGCCTTGGCGCTCGCCGCTGGCGAAGTCGGCATGCAAGCCGCGGAAATCGCCTTGCAGAAAAGCCCCTCCGCCGATGTGCGCGCCTTCGCCATGGTCGCCATGGTGGAGCAATGCCGGGTCAGCGGTGCCCTGCAGTCCCTGGCCGGGCGCAAATGCCCGCAATTCCTCTGTGAGTCAGGCGCAGGCGCGGAGCTGGCCGAGTTGCAAAGTATCGAACCCGAACGCTTCGATGCCGCCTTCGCTACCAGCCAGGTCGCCGCCAACGAGGCGGTAGTGGCCTTGCTGGATTCGGCCGAGGATATCGATGACCTGGAACTGCAGGATTTCGCCCGCACCGCGCTGCCGGTCTTCGTGCACCGTCTGCAACAGGCCCAGGCCCTGGTGGCTGCCCACCCGCTTAGCTGACCGTCTCGTGCCAGGTGTAGCACATTCAGCATGACGTTCTTCCTGTGGATGCTGGTACTGGGCGGCATCCTGCTCATCGTGGGTCTCGCTTCCGCCTATGTCCGGCTCCTGCCGATCTTCACCTCCGCCATCTACCTGCTGTTCGGCCTGTTCATAGGCCCGGCGGGCCTCGGTCTGTGGAGGCAGGACCTGCTCACCGTCGGCCCCTGGCTGGAACACCTGGTGGAAGTGACGGTGCTGATCTCGCTGTTCCTCTCCGGACTCAGGCTACGCCTGCCCTTTCGCGCACCCGAATGGCGGCCGGCTGGGTTGCTGGCCGGGCCAGTACTGGTCGCAACCATCCTCGGCCTTGCCGTGTTCCTGCACTTCGCGCTGGATCTCAGTCCCGGACTCTCCCTGCTGCTGGCCGCCATTCTCCCCCCACTGACCCGGTGCTGGTCACCCTGCTCGGTGCCCTGCTCTACGCCCATTGGCGCTGGGAGGTGGTGATCGTCGCCATCGGTCTTTTCCTGGTGGTACGCCCCGCCGCCGTCATGCTGTTTATCCATGCGCCACGGATTCCGACGCCGCAGCGCCTGCTTATCGGCTGGTTCGGCATACGCGGCATAGGCAGTCTCTTCTACCTCTGCTTCGTCCTCAATGAAGGCCCCGCCGGGCTGGAACGGCGCCTGCTCAGCGACATGGTGCTCAGCGTGGTGGCCATGAGCATCCTGATTCACGGGGTGACCGTGCAGCCCCTGCTCCGTTATCACAAGGAATAGCTGCGCCTCGCCATTCGCGAATCAGCCTGAACCTTATGGAGGGCCTTGCCTCTCCTCAATCAGGAGGCCCGCCGTGACTGATGCTCTCGACGACTACAAGCGCAAGCGCGACTTCGATGCCACCCCGGAACCGGCCGGCCAGCCGCGCCGTGCGCGGGGGAAACGCAAAGCGCCCGCCGGTGCGCTGCAGTACTGCATCCAGAAGCATGACGCCACGCGCCTGCACTACGACTTCCGCCTGGAACTGGAAGGCACACTCAAGAGCTGGGCCGTGCCCAAGGGCCCCAGCCTGGACCCGCAGGCGAAGCGCCTCGCGATCCATGTCGAGGACCACCCACTGGATTACGCCGACTTCGAAGGTCATATCCCGGAAGGCCATTACGGTGCCGGCGACGTCATCGTGTGGGACCGGGGCATCTGGATTCCCCAGGACGACCCCGTCGCCAGTTATGCCAAGGGCAAGCTGAAGTTCGAACTGCGTGGCGAAAAACTCAGCGGTAGCTGGAACCTGGTGCGAACCCACATGCCGGGCAAGCAGGAGCAATGGTTCCTCATCAAGCACCGCGACGACGCGGCCCGTCCCGAGAGTGAGCTGGACATCACCGAAGCGCGTCCGGAGAGCGTCCTCAGCGAACGAACCCTGCTACCCAAGGAGAAAGGCAAGAAGGCACCCAGGCAGCCGCGCAAGGCGGCCGCAAGCAAACCGCCACGGGGAAAAGCCCTGGCAGGGAGCGTTGCGGCGTCACTACCCGAAACCATCAAGCCCCAGCTGGCCACCCTCGTAGACGGGCCGCCGGCCGGGGACTGGCGTTATGAAGTCAAGTTCGACGGCTACCGGCTGCTTGCCCGTATCAAGGATGGCGAGGTGCAGTTGCTCACCCGCAATGGCAAGGACTGGACTTCCAAGCTGCCACGCCAGGCCAAGGCCCTGGCGGGTTTGGCGCTGGACAGCGCGTGGCTGGATGGCGAGGCGATCGTCACCGACGAGGACGGCGCGCCGGACTTCCAGGCCTTGCAGAACGCCTTCGAGACGGCACGCAGCGAGGCCATCCTCTACTACGTCTTCGACTTGCTCTACCTCGACGGCAAGGACCTGCGCGGCGTACCCCTGGAACAACGGCGAGCAGTCCTGGAGAAGCTGCTGAAGAACAACGAGGATTCGCCGCTGCGCTATTCGGCCGATCTCGCCGAGGACCCCGAGTCCCTGTTGGAAAGCGCCTGCCGGATGAAACTGGAAGGACTGATCGGCAAGCGCGCGGGGAGCTTGTATGAATCCCGTCGCAGCCCGGACTGGATCAAGCTCAAGTGCAAGCAGCGCCAGGAATTCGTGATCGTCGGCCATACCGAACCCAAGGGCAGCCGCAGCCACTTCGGCGCACTGCTCCTGGCGCTGCACGATGAGGACAGCGGCGAGCTGCACTATGCCGGCAAGGTGGGCACTGGTTTCGATCAGGCAAGCCTTGCGCGGGTGCAGGCCCGGATGAAGCCCCTGGAAGTGAAGAAATCTCCCCTCGCCCATCCACCTACCGGTAGCGAGGTCCGGGGTGTTCACTGGCTGAAACCCGAGCTGCTGGCCGAAGTCGCCTTTGCCGAGATGACCCGCGAGGGGCTCGTGCGCCACGCGGTGTTCCATGGGCTGCGCAGCGACAAACCGGCCAGCGCGATTACCCGCGAGAAAGCCAGCCATATGGAACCCACGAAACCTGGCGGCAAAGCGAGGCCAGCGAAGCAACCCGCCCGAGAGACGGCTGGGAAGTTCCGCATCACCCATCCCGAGCGGATCATCGACGCCAGCATCGGCGCCACCAAGCTCGAACTCGCCGGGTACTACGCGGACATCGCCGAATGGCTGCTGCCCGAACTGCGGGACCGGCCCGTCGCCCTGGTGCGAGCACCCGACGGCATCGCGGGCGAGCACTTCTTCCAGAAGAGCGGTGAAAATCTCGGCATCGACGCCCTGGAAGTGCTGGAGAAATCTCGCGCAGGCCAGCCCGCCATGATCATCAACAGCATCGAGGCGCTGGTCGGCGCAGTGCAGATGGGCACGGTCGAGCTGCATACCTGGAACGCCACCAGTACCGACCTCGCCCATCCGGACCGCTTCATCCTTGATCTCGACCCGGACCCAGCGCTGCCGTGGAAAGCCATGGTCGAGGCGACCCAACTGGTACTTACCGTGCTGGATGAACTGGGACTCCGGGCGTTCCTCAAGACCAGCGGCGGCAAGGGCATGCACCTGGTGGTCCCGCTGAAACCCAAGGAAGATTGGGACCAGGTGAAGGCCTTCAGCCACGCCATTGCCACCCACATGGCTCGACACTTGCCGCAACGGTTCTCGGCCAAGTCCGGCCCGAAGAACCGCGTGGGCAAGATCTTCATCGACTACCTGCGTAACGGTCTGGGCGCGACGACTGTCGCCGCCTATTCGGCGCGGGCGCGCGAAGGGCTACCGGTTTCCGTGCCGGTGTTCTTCGAAGAGCTCGGTGGACTCAAGGGCGCCCATGACTGGACCATCCGCAACCTGCGCAAGCGTCTGGACGAAGCCGGCGAATCGCCCTGGGCGGACTTCGAGGCGAACCGCCAGACCATTACCAAAGCCATGCGCAAGCGGCTGGGGATGGTCTGAGCGGGTCAGGCTGGCCGAACGCCCTTCGGGCCAGCCTTCGGCTGTTCGCGAGCAAGCTCGCTCCTACCTATTCGGCTTCACGAGCGTGCAGAGCCATCAGGAATGCACGCACCAGCTCACTGCTTCCGGCGGCATGCCGATGCAATCGACCGCGTGGATCAGCCCGGCTGCGAGGGCGTCCTCCGCATTGAGAATCTTCGGTGACGCCGTCAGGCATTCCAGCACATTGATCGGAGTGGCGGCCCCACGGGTGCGCTCGTCGACGATGCTGGAGTAGAGCAGCAGGTCATAGTCGAGGCTCATCGCATATTCGGAAATGCGCGCGTGGTCGACCGCACCATTCAAGGTCCAGTGGAAGGGATGCAGGAGAAACTTGCTGTAATGGCAGGCCGTCCGGTACTCGCCGGCGAGGAAGATGATGTTTCCCATGGATTCGACCGTGCCGAGGTTGTGCGTCTTGACCGGCACTGGCAGCCCGATGAGGAAGTTGTACAGGGAGAAGCCATAGCTGCACTCCCCACCCATGGTCGCGATCTTGATGATCAGTTCGTCAGCGCCTTGCTGGATCGCCTGGGTACATTTGTCGATCAACTGGCCACAGGTGTACGAGTTGATCGGTGCCGTGAAATGCACGATATGAGTTTTCACGTCGCTCTCCTTGGCGGACCGCCTCCCGCGACTTCCCACCGCCACCGCGGGGATGGCGCAACGCCGGTCATTCGGCGGCGCAGTATCCTTGCATCACGTCCGCCATGCTCTGGTACTCCTGGTCCGGCAGGCTTTCCAATGCCTCCATCACCTTCGGGGGAACCCCCTGTTGCCGAGCGCACTCGATCATCCGCGCCCGGCCAGCGGGAAAGTGCATGCCCTTGAGAAAGGACGCCAAGTTGGTCGGGGGCTTCCTGGGCATATGCACCTCCTCAGATGGCGAGCAAGCGAAAGCGCGCTCGTTGGCATATGACTCCCCGGCCGTAGCGGCTACCGATCCTGGCAAAACGGGAAAGATGACCATGTGGCTGACACTCTCACTGAGTAACAATCACAGCCGGTGGTTTCATGTTTTTCCCAGTAATGGACGAACGGCCGCGTTATTCAAGCTCCGGGCGGGCGCTGATAGCGCCCTCAATTCGCAGCAACGTAGGATGGGTTGAGCTTGCGAAACCCATGCTGTTCGTTGAAGCCCATGGGTACATCCTGTAGGAGCGAGCTTGCTCGCGAAAAAAAAAGATCCCGCTCGGGCTGTTCGCGAGCAAGCTCGCTCCTACATGTTCGGCGTTGAGCCCGACGGCCAAGCCTGAAGGTCGCCTTCCAGATGCACCAGCCCGCGCTCCAGGGCCTGCGGCCCGTTCAGCTTGCGGTCCAGCAACGCCAGCAGTGCGCCCTCCCCGACTATTACCGCGTTCTCGCCTGGGGCTGGAGCGGACGTGTGCGGGGTAAGCCGCCAATGGCCATCGCGCAGCTCGAACCGTGTCCACAGTCCCGGCTCCACCAGCAACAGGCTGAAGTCTTCGCCGCTCGGCGGCAGCAGGCTGGCAACGCGATCCAGGGCCTTGAGGGCACGACGCATGCCGAAGCCGCCGGGCAGCGGCAAGGGCTTGGCGATCAGCTTGTCCTGATAGGCCTTGTTGACGGCAAGTGCCACCCCCAGCGACGCCGGGTGCGCCAGGCTCAGGTCCATTGCCATACCGTCATAACCGCAGGCCAGGCTGGCCGGGGCGACGCTGCATAGCAGCGCCGCCAGACCGATTGTCGCGAACCTCATGGCGTGACGATGTTGAACCAGAAGTTGAACGTGTCGAGCAGCCCCATGAACTCGCCAAAGGCCTGCTGGCGACCGTCGAACTTCAGTTCACCGGAGGCCACTTTCTGCTCCAGGGTCGCCTTGCCGAGCTGGATGTCTTCCAGGGTGCCCTTGCGCATGGTCAGGCCGACATCAGCCTTGTCGCTGGCCTTGGGCTCGTAGGTGAGTACACCGTTCTCCACGGTCAGGGCGTAGTGCTTGCCGAGGTCGGTGAAGTTGAAATTGAGTACCAGCTTCTTGCCCGCGGCGCGCTCGCCGTTCAGGCGTACGGCCAGGTAGTCGAAGAGCATTTCCGGGGTCATGGCCTGGATCACGTCCGGGCTGGCCGTGACGGTGTTGCCCAGGGTCGGCACGCCGTTGCGCAGTTCGTAGGCTCCCTGCAGGTAGACGGAGCGCCAGGGACCGGACTCGGCCTGGTAGCCCATCTGTTCGAAGGCATCGGCCAGCAAGTTCTTGGCGTCTGTATTGTCCGGTTCGGCGAACACGACCTGCTTCGCCGCCTCAGCCACCCAGCGGTACTCGCCCTTGGCGAAGTCGGCCCTGGCCTTCTTCAGCACCTCGGCCGAGCCGCCCATGTATTCGACGTACTTCTTCGCTGCCGGCTGCGGCGGCAGCTTGTCGAGGTTCACCGGGTTGCCGTCGTACCAGCCCATGTAGCGCTGATAGACCGCCTTGGAGTTGTGCTTGAGGGTGCCGTAGTAGCCACGTCCCGGCCAGAAGGATTCCAATTCCGGCGGCAGCTTGATCGCCTCGGCAATCTCTTCACTGGTCATGCCCTGGTTCATCATGCGCACGGTCTGGTCATGGATGTACTTGTAGATGGCGCGCTGCTTCTTCAGGTAGTCGTCGATCTGCGCGTTGCCCCAGACCGGCCAGTGGTGACTCTGGAACTTCACTTCAGCCTGATCGCCGTAGAGATCGATGGCTTCGCCGATGTATTTGGACCATTGCAGGGCATCGCGAACCTGGGCGCCGCGCAGGGTCACGATGTTGTGCATGGTGTTGGTGGTGTTCTCGGCCATCCACAGCGCCTTGAACTGCGGGAACCAGGTGTGCATTTCCACCGGAGCCTCGGTGCCCGGGGTCATCTGGAACACCATGCGGACGCCGTCGATGGTCACTTCCTGGCCGGTCTTCGAGACGAACTCGGTGGGCTGGATCAGGCTGGTGGTACCGGCCGAAACGGTCTGGCCGAGCCCTGCATTCACGCCGCCCTGAGCATTGCGCGGCAACAGCGCGCCGAACATGTACACCGCACGGCGGGCCATGGCGTTGCCGGCGATGACGTTTTCGCTGACCGCATGTTCAGAAAAACCGTCGGGCGCGACGATCCGCACCTTGCCGGCCTTCACGTCGGCCTCGTCGACTATCCCGCGCACCCCGCCGAAGTGGTCGATGTGGGAATGGCTGTAGACCACCCCGACCACGGGCTTCTTGCCCAGGTGCTCAGTGACCAGGTCGAGGGCGGCTTTCGCGGTTTCCTTGCTCAGCAGCGGGTCGAATACGATCCAGCCGGTGTCGCCCTGGATGAAGGTGATGTTGGAGACGTCATAGCCACGCACCTGGTAGATGCGGTCGGCCACCTTGAACAGGCCGTACTGCACGTTCAACTGGGCATTGCGCCAGAGGCTGGGGTTGACGGTGTCAGGTGCCGGGGTGTCCAGCGCGATGAATTTCTTGTAACTCTCCAGGTCCCAGACCACCTTGCCGCTGGCGTCCTTGATGGTCAGCGTCTCGGGCTTGGCGATGAACCCGCGCTCGGCATTGGCGAAGTCCTCGCGGTCGGCGAAGGGCAACTTGTCCAGCACAGCCTGGTTGACGGCACGCGTCGTTTCGGTGGCCGGTTTGGCGGGTACCGGAGCGGCCTGGGCAATTGCGCTGGCCAGCAGGGTGAAGCAAAGGCCTGCGGCCGCGAGACGTTGCAGGGGTCGGTGCATGAAATGCTTCCTCGTTGTTGTTATTGGGGACACGCGATCCATTCCGCCGCGCGCTCGGCGATCATGATGGTGGGTGCGTTGGTGTTGCCGCCGACCAGGGTCGGCATGATCGAAGCGTCCACGACCCGAAGGCCCTGGATGCCTTGCACACGCAACTGGCTATCCACCACCGCGTGCTCGTCGTTACCCATGCGGCAGGTGCCCACGGGGTGATAAATGGAGTCGGTGCGGCGGCGCAGCAACTCGATCAGTTGCTCGTCGCTGTGCAGGCCGTCGCTGAACTTGTCCCTGAGGCCGAAACGCGCCATGGGCGCCTGGGCAACGATCTCGCGGGCCATGCGATAGCCCTTGAGCAGGGTCTGCACGTCATCGTCGTCGCCGAGAAAATTCGGATCGATGCGCGGCGGGGCTGCCGGGTCGGCCGACTGCAGGCCGACGCTACCGATGCTCTTGGGCCGCAGCACGCAGACATGGCAGCTGAAGCCGTGGCCCCAGTGCATCTTGCGGTTGTGGTCGTCCAGCAGGCTCACCACCGAGTGCAGCTGGATGTCCGGCCGGATCAGGTCCTCGCGCGTCTTGAGGAAGCCACCGCCCTCGGCGAAGTTGCTGGCCAGCGGACCGCGCCTGCGCGCGAGGTACTGGGCCAGGGCCGAACCCATCTTCAGGCTGCCACCCAGGGAATAGCCCATCAGGGAGTTGTCAGTGCTCTGGTAGCCGAGAACCACGTCGGGGTGATCCTGCAGGTTCTGGCCCACGCCCGGCATTTCGTGTTGTACGGCAATGCCCAGGGGCTTGAGTTCGGATTCCGGGCCGATGCCCGAGAGCATCAGCAGCTGCGGACTGCCGAACGCACCGGCGCTGAGCAGCACCTCCCGGCGGGCCTTCAGCGACAGTGGGCTGCCTTTGAGGCGGACCTGTACGCCAGTTGCCTGCTTGCCCTTCAACAGGATGCGCTCGGCATGGGCGCCGGTCAGTACGGTGAGATTGCTGCGCTGGTCGCGGATGGGTTTGAGGAAGGCCGTAGCGGTGCTCCAGCGGCGGCCATCGCGGATGGTCACGTCGTACTGGCCGATGCCTTCCTGCTCGGCGCCATTGAAGTCGGCGTTGTAGCGATGCCCGGCTTTCTGCCCGGATTCGATGAAGGCCCGGGTGGCGGCATGGGCCTCGACCTGGCCGACGTAGAGCTCACCCTCCCCGCCATGGAAATCGCTCGCGCCGCGATGGTGCAGCTGGCTCTTGCGGAAGTACGGCAGCACCTCGGCAAAGGACCAGCCGGCATTGCCGAGGGCGGCCCATTCGTCGTAGTCGCTGTGATGACCACGGATGTAGATCATGCCGTTGATGGAGCTGCTGCCGCCGAGCACCTTGCCCCGTGGCTGGTAGCCACGACGATTGCCCAGGCCCGGCTGCGGCACGGTATCGAATGCCCAGTTGACGTGGCGGGTGGGCAGGATGGCGGCAACGCCGGCCGGCGCATGGATCAGCGGCGACCAGTCACGTGGGCCGGCTTCGAGCAAGCACACGGAAACGCTGGGGTCGGCACTCAGACGATTGGCCAGCACGCAGCCGGCCGAGCCGGCACCGACGATGATGTAGTCGAATTCCATGGTTTGCTCCGAAGTGGGGAGTAGCCATTGGATTTTTCGACGCTTCGGTCAGATAAGGATTGATCTTTCATGACAGTTAATTGATCTTTGGCGACATGGAGCCCTTCATCAGAACCACCTCGTTCGGCGGCTTTCGCGAACTCGTCAGCCAGCTCGGGCATGATCCTGCCCTCCTCCTCTCGCGTTTCCGCATCCGTCCGGAACTGCTCGACGACGAGGATGCCCGGGTGCCCTTCCGATCCCTCATCGACCTGCTGGAGTACTCGGCCGAGACGCTGGACTGCCCTGACTTCGGCCTGCGCATGGCCGAATACCAGAGCCTCGTCGTACTCGGTCCGATTGCGCTGATTGCCCGCAACGCCGTGACGGTTGGCCATGCCCTGGGGGAGATCATTCGTTTCATCGGCTACCACAGCTCCGGAATCCACCTCGACCTGGACCGCAGCGAGCCGGAGCCGCGCCTGGTCATCGAGCTGCGCATGCGCGGCCCGCAGCGGCAAATGGTGGAACTGGCCATGGGCGTTGCGCACAGCACCATGAAGCTGCTTTGCGGACCGACCTTCAGCGCCCGGGCGGTGCAGCTCTCCGGCAGCAGTTCACTGCCGCTGGCACGCTACCGTCGTTACTTCGGTTGCGAGGCCTATCTCGGCCAACCCTGCAATGCACTGGTGGTGACCGAGCGTCAGCTGGCCCAGCGCATCGAGAAGCATGACCCGGCGCTGCACCGCGCCCTCGTGCAGTACCTCAGCCAGGTGCATCTGCTGGGTTCATCGGACCTGCTGGAACACGTCCGCCGACTGGTGCTTCGCTTGCTGCCAACCCAGCAGTGCCGCCTTCCCCTGGTGGCCGAGCAACTCGGCCTGCATGAGCGCACGCTGCAACGGCAACTGGCCGAACTGGATTGCCGCTTCGAGGACCTGGTGGAGGAGATCCGTCGGGAACGCGCCGACTTCTACCTGACGGAGCGCGACATTCCCCTGTCGCAGGTCGCCGGCATGCTCGGTTACAGCGAACAGAGCGTGTTCAACCGTGCCTGCCGCCGCTGGTTCGACGTGACACCCAGCGCTCGTCGACGCGAGCTTTTAGCCCAACGGCGCACAACCGCTTAAAAGATTTCTTGAACTTTTCAGGAGCACTGCAAGTTGTATCAATAAAGATACAGCTAGCAAAAAAGGCTCCTATTCCACGCGTGCCCAACATATAAAACGCAGCTTGATACTGAAGCGACCGGAGAGTCGCTTGAATAATGGCGCCAAAAGAACTTATAACACTTGCTGCCAATAATATTTCCATGGCGCCGCCGCCCCAGCAATCATCCACTAAAACCATGGAATCCCTCGCTTTTTGGGGTGCTCCCGTTCCTTTCTTACGGCACTAGAGCCGATAGCGATTTGTTTTAAGAACAACGACACGCGGCCTGAACTTTGCCGCTCTCACGTCACTCACACATCTATAATTCGACCCGCCCTCACCCTAAGGAGGAAATGCCTTACGCGTTCACCAGAAGAGCGATATCAAGAGCAATGAGTAATATGGCGGAGGCTCGTTTCTCGACCGCTGTTACTTACCTCACTGATTAGCCTGAAAACATTGTGCGCATGAACTTTTAGAGAAGTGCGCCGGCTAGGCTTTGGTTTGAACTTTGTTCGGCGCGAGATGCTTGATTTTAATGACAAGTAGAACAAGGAGAAGAGGAAATGCGACTGAGCATTTTTGGACTCGGGTATGTAGGGGCGGTATGTGCCGGCTGTTTGGCATCACGGGGCCATCAAGTAATAGGTGTAGATGTTTCTTCCGCAAAAGTGGAGCTGATCAACGAGGGAAAGTCACCCATCGTCGAACCGGGGCTGCAAGAGCTTCTGCAACAGGGCACCCAGAACGGTAATTTGCGCGGCACCGTCGACGTATTCGAAGCAATTTCCTCCAGCGACGTCTCCCTCATCTGCGTTGGCACGCCCAGCAAGAAGAATGGCGATCTGTCGCTCAATTACATCGAAGGCGTCTGCCGCGAGATCGGTTTCGCCATCCGCGACAAGGCCGAGTTCCACACGATAGTGGTGCGCAGCACCGTGCTGCCCGGAACGGTCAGGAATGTGGTCATCCCGATCATCGAGGATTGCTCCGGCAAGCAGGCCGGCGTTGATTTCGGTATTGCGGTCAATCCCGAGTTCCTCCGTGAAAGCACTGCGATCCAGGATTACAACTTCCCCCCGATGACGGTGATCGGCGAGCTGGACCGCCATTCCGGCGACGTGCTGGAGTCCCTCTACAAGGAGCTCGACGCGCCCATCGTGCGCAAGAGCATCGATGTCGCGGAGCTGATCAAGTACACCTGCAACGTGTGGCACGCGACCAAGGTCACCTTTGCCAACGAGATCGGCAACATCGCCAAGGCGGTGGGTGTCGACGGCCGTGAAGTGATGGACGTGGTCTGCCGGGACCAGCGACTCAACCTTTCCAGGTACTACATGCGTCCGGGCTTCGCCTTCGGCGGCTCCTGCCTGCCCAAGGACGTGCGCGCCCTCTCCTACCGCGCTGGGCAGCTGGACGTCGAGTCGCCACTCATCGGCGCACTGATGCACAGCAATGGCGTGCAGGTGCGGCATGCCTTCGATCTGATCGCCGCACACGACAAGCGCAAGGTCGCCCTGCTCGGCCTGAGTTTCAAGGCGGGCACCGACGACCTGCGCGAGAGCCCATTGGTGGAGCTCGCCGAAATGTTGATTGGCAAGGGCTTCGACTTGCGCATCTACGACGCCAATGTCGAGTACGCACGGGTCCACGGCGCGAACAAGGACTACATCGAGTCGAAGATTCCCCATGTGTCCTCATTGCTCGACAGCGACCTGGATCGGGTCATCGAGCACGCACAGATCATCGTGCTCGGCAATGGCGACGAACGCTTCCGCAGACTTGCCCAGGACGTTCCCGAGGGCAAGAACATCGTCGATCTGGTGGGCTTCATGGAGCACACCAGCAACGAGAGCAGCGAAGGCATCTGTTGGTGATGACATGACGGGGCGGTGCACGCAGCTGGCCATGCCTGTGCACCGCCCCGTCGAGGAATTCGGATCTGCTGGCAGCGCCGAGGTGGACCGCAACACCCGGTGCCGTGCCTGCAGATCGTAGTCGACCGGTTGAACAGTGCGGAGGCCAGAACCCGTAGGCGACGCGACCGTTCGCCTTGTCTGAACCCGCTCATGGACACGGACAAATGGAGAGGCTTACACAGGGTTTCATCAATACCGCAGGCTGGCTGTTTTACCTCAGCCTTCTAATGGGGCTTGCCCTGGCCGTTCCGCAAACCCTGTTCGACCCCCTTTCCCGGGACTTCGTCCTGCTGCTCGGGGCTGTCGGCATCTGGCGTTACTCCATGGGTTTCGTGCATTTCGTGCGCGGAACCTTGTTCCTCTACGTTTTCTTTCCGCGCTACCGGCACCAGGCGAAACGGCTCATGGCCAACGACAGCCCGCCACATGTGTGCGTGCTGGTCACCAGTTTCCGCATCGATGCCCTTACCACCGCCCAGGTCTACCGCTCCGTCATAGAGGAAGCCATCGCCTATGGCCACCCGACGACGCTGATCTGTTCCATCGTCGAACTGTCGGATGAGATGCTGATTCGCAGCCTCTGGACTCACTACGCGCCGCCGAGCACCGTCAACCTGCACTTCGTGCGTATCGCCGGCACCGGAAAGCGTGATGGCCTGGCCAATGGCTTCCGCGCCATTTCCCGGCACCTGCCGGACGATGAGGCGGTGGTGATGGTGGTGGACGGTGACAGCGTCCTCGAACCCGGCGTATTCGCCAAGACCGTGCCGTACTTCCGCCTGTTCCCCAAGGTCGGTGGGCTCACCACCAATGAATTCTGCGAGGTCCGCGGCGGCTACTTCATGAGCCAGTGGCACAAGCTGCGCTTCGCCCAGCGCCACCTCAACATGTGCTCGATGGCCCTGTCCCGGCGCGTGCTGACCATGACCGGGCGGATGTCGGCGTTCCGCGCTTCCGTGGTGACCAATCCCGAGTTCATCGCCGATGTCGAGAATGATCATCTCGAACACTGGCGCCTGGGACGCTTCCGCTTCCTCACCGGCGACGACAAGTCCAGCTGGTTCAGCCTGATGCGGCTGGGCTACGAGACCTTCTATGTGCCGGATGCCGCCATCAACACGGTTGAGCACCCGCCGGAAAAAAGCTTCTTCAAGTCCACCCGCAAACTGATGTTCCGCTGGTACGGCAACAACCTGCGGCAGAACTCGCGGGCGATGGCGCTCGGCCCACGAAAACTCGGCTGGTTCGCCAGTGTCGTGCTGCTCGATCAGCGCATTTCGATGTGGACCTGCCTGCTCGGCCTGACGGTGGCGATCATCGCCAGCCTCAAGTACAGCATCGTCTACCTGCTGATCTACCTGCTCTGGATCGGCATGACGCGACTCATCCTGGCCGTTCTGCTGTCGGTCACCGGCCATCACATCGGCCCTGCCTACCCCCTGCTCCTTTATTACAACCAGGTGGTCGGCGCGGTCGTGAAGATCTACGTGTTCTTCCACCTCGACCGCCAGTCCTGGACGCGCCAGCAAACCACGCTGAACCGCGATCTGGGGAGCTTCCAGAACTGGTTCAACACCTGGTCATCACGGTCCATGACCTTTTCGGCCGCCAGTCTGTTCGTCGCCACCCTGCTGCTGGTGGTTTGAACCATCCCATGGGATAGGAAGACCTTAATGAACACAGCCCTCAACGTCGTACATGAATCGGAAATCCAGCGACAGCATGCCCGGGTGCGCATACCCGCGAGGATTCGCTTCGCTTTCAGGAATCGCCCGAAGGAAGAGCATGCCCTGCTGGAGCTTTCCGCGGGCGGATTCAGCTTCTTGCCGACGAAACCGACACTGAAGGTCGGTGATCACCAGCACGGAATGCTGGTGTTCAGCATCGACAACCTGGGCCTTACCATGCCGGTGGAGTTCCAGGTGCGCTCCATTGCCGCCGACAGCGGCCGGGTCGGCTGCCAGTTCCACAACCTCGACCCACGGGACATCACTACCCTGCGTCACCTGATCACCGCCCACCTGTCCGGGGAGTTGGTGAGCGTCGGCGAGATATTGACCACCCTGCAGCGCAACAATTTCAGCCCGGCCCGCGGCGACAAGGGCCGCAAGAGCCTGGGCATGCTCGGGCGGACGAAGGCGCTGATCCTCAGCCTGGCCGTGCTAACCATCGGTGTGGCGGCGTTCGGCTTCATCGGCAAGTCCCTTTACGAGCTGTACTTCATCACCCATGCCCTCTCCGCCAAGGTCAGCGTGCCCAGCGTCCAGGTGACCATGCCGCGCGAGGGTGTGGTGCAGAGCCTGATCGGCGAGAACCAGATGGTGAGCAAAGGGGCGCCCATCGCCACCTTCAACACCTCGATGCTGGAACTGCTCAAGGGCCAGTTGAACAACAATGTCCAGCCGGCGCGTATCGAAGAGCTGTTGCGCCAAACGATGAAGGGAACACTGACCAGCCCCTGCAACTGCACCCTCGTACGCCAACTGGTGGCTGACGGGCAGTACGCCAGCAAGGGGGATGTGGTCTTCGAACTCGCGCCGCGCGGCAGTGTCGCCAGCGTCGAGGCGCTCTTCCCCTACGCCAAGCTGAATTCGGTCGCACCCGGCAGCCGCATCAGTTTCACGGTGGCCGGGGAAGCGCAGCCGCGTACCGGCCGAGTGACCAGCAGCAACCTGAACCCTACCCGTGGCAATGACCTCACCGCCGACATCCGTGTACGCATCGAGCCTGACGAGCCGCTGGACAACGGCCTCGTCGGCAGGCCGGTGGAAGTGAGTGCCAGCCGTGGTCCCTCATTCGCCTGGTTGATGGACGAAGTTCGCTCCTCCAGGCTCGTTGGAGAACTCAGCCGTGACTAGTTCACACGCAATCTGGCTGCTACTCGGCGCCCTCAGTCTGGCCGGCTGCACCGGGCTTCCCGACCAACGCCTGGCCCAGGAGGCGATGGCACGGGGAGATACCGGCACTGCCCTGCAGAACTATCAGCAGCTCGCCGATCTCGGCTATGTCGACGCCCAGGTCGGGCTCGCCGACATCCAGCTGCAATCCGGCGACCCGGCGCAACTGCGTGCCGCCGAGGCCACCTATCGGCAGGCCGCCGCCAATTCGCCCCGTGCCGCTGCGCGACTGGGGCGCTTGCTGGCCAGCAAGCCAGGTTCCACGGAAGCCGAACAGCGCGAGGCCGAAACCCTGCTGAAGGACGCCATGGCCGCGGGCGAGCGCAATACCGTGCTGCCGCTGACAGTGCTCTACGTCCAGCATCCGCAGACCTTCCCCGAGGTCAACATGCAGCAGCAGATCAGCCAGTGGCGCGCCGATGGCCAGCCACAGGCGGAAATGGCACAGGTCCTGCTTTACCGGGCACAGGGGACCTACGACCAGCACCTGGATGATATCGAACGTATCTGCGAGGCCAACTTGGCGGTCGAGGATGCCTGCTACGTGGAACTGGCAACGGTTTACCAGAAGCGCGGGCAGCCGGAGAAACAGAAGGCACTGATCGCCAGGCTGCAAGCGGCATACCGCAGCGGCCAGGTTCCGCCCCAACGGCTCGACGCGGTCGCGCGGGTGATGACCGACCCAACGCTCGGCCCGCCGGACATGGAATCGGCCAAGGCCTTGCTCGAACCCATCGCGCCGACCTACCCCGAAGCCTGGGTGAGCCTGGCCCGGTTGATGTACGAGGCTCCGGAAGCCGCCGATGTCGATCAGATGCTGGATTACCTCGAACGCGGTCGCGCAGCGGGCTCGCCGCGCGCCGAACTGCTGCTCGGCAAGCTCTATTACGAGGGCAAGCTGGTGCCGCAGGACGCAGCCAAGGCCGAGCAGCACCTGCTCAAGGCCGCTCCCAGCGAACCCAGCGCCGACTATTACCTTGGCCAGATCTACCGGCGCGGCTTCCTCGGTGAGGTCGAACCGGACAAGGCGCTGGATCACCTGCTTCGCGCCGCCCGCAGCGGGCATGCCAACGCCGATTACGCGCTGGCGCAGATGTTCAGCCAGGGCCGTGGCGTGCAGACCGACCTGGTCAACGCCTATGTCTTCAGCCAGCTCGCGGTGCAGGCCGGCAGGGCCGAGGCGCCAGAATTAGCGGCCCAGGTGGGGCAGCAGCTTTCACCGATCCAGAGAACTGACGCACAGAAGAAACTGCAAGAAGAACAGCAGTTTCGGGGCGCTGGCACTATGCTACGAGCTGCTGCAGATGGGGAGATGTACTGACAGCCAGGCGGCCGTCGGGAGTTTCTCCGACCTTCGTCCCTACTGGAACAGACCATGAAACTAGAAAAATGGATTCGCGTTGGCCTGGCACTTCCGCTGATTCACGGCGCATCAGCGTGGGCGGAAGCACCCGAAAAACCATTTGGAGTCGATATTAAGGTCACCGCCCAGTCGGAAGACGACCGGGATCTGGGAACCCGCAACGGCGGCGATGTCAGCGGCATCGGTATCGACGTTCGACCCTGGCTGTTCTTCCAGCGGGGCGACTGGAGCGCCTACGCCATGGCCCAGGCGGTCGCGGCTACCGACACCATCGAAACGGACACCCTGCAGAGCACCGACCTCGAGGAAGACACCGGTGGCGGCAACAACGACCGCCAGGCCGACGACAGCTACCTGGCCATGCGCGAGTTCTGGATCGGCTATGGCGGCCTTACCGCCTACCCCGGCGAGGAAATGCGTTTCGGCCGCCAGCGCCTGCGCAATGACGACAGCCTCTGGCGCGATACCAACATCGAGGCCCTGAACTGGACCTTCGATACCACCCTGCTCCGCGCGCACCTGGGCCTGGCTGAGCGCTTCTCCGAGTACCGCACCGATATCGACGAGCTGGCGCCGGAAGACGAAGACCGCCTGCACATCTACGGCGACATCGCCACGCAATGGACGCCGGGCCACTGGGTGGGCCTCAACGTCCACCACAGCCGTGACGACGGCGACCTGCCGAGCCCCGGCGAAGTCGTCGACGACCTGGACAAGGACACCACCGGCGACCTGACCTGGGTCGGCCTGCAAGCCAATAGCGATGCCTTCAACTGGCGTAACGAGAATGCGATCAACTACTGGGCCAGCCTGATCTGGCTGGATGGCGACCGCGACCAGTTGCTGACCACCGCCGGTCCCGGCGGCCAGCCCATCGCCAGCGGCAAGCAGAGCGCCGACGTCAGCGCCTGGGGCACCGACCTCGGCGTGCGTTTCCGCCTCGATCCGAACTGGCAGGCCGGCGTTGCCTATGCACTCGGCAGTGGCGGCGGTGATGACGGCGACGAGAACTTCCAGCAGACCGGTCTGGAAAGCAACCGCAACAGCTTCACCGGCACGCGTTCGCGGGTGCACCGCTTCGGCGAGGCGTTCCGTGGTGAGCTGAGCAACCTGCAGGTCGCAACCCTGTTCGGTTCCTGGCAGCTGCGCGACGAGTACGACGCGAGCCTGGTCTACCACCGCTTCTGGCGTGACGATGGCGACCAGCCGGTGGGTGACAGCGGCATCAACGCGGCGCTGACCTCGGACGACAAGGACATCGGCCAGGAGGTCGACCTGGTGCTGACCAAGTACTTCAAGGAAGGCCTGTTGCCGGAATCCATGAGCCAGGCGATCGACGAACCCTCGGCGCTGGTGCGTTTCCGTGGCGGTCTGTTCTTCGCGGGCGATGCCTACGATGGCAGCAACGTCGATTCCAGCATGCACAGGGCCTTCGTGGATGTGATCTGGCGCTTCTGATGGGAGGGTGATGAATGAACAGCCGGTGGCGCGATATCTGCTCCCTGGCCTTACCCCTGCTGGTCGGCTCACTTCTGACCAGCATCGTGATGGCCGCGTCACCGAGCTCTTCCCCCACGAAGAAGACCGCCGCGGCCGCCCCACCGGCCCGAACCTACACCGTCACCAGTTCGCCCGCGGAGCGGCTGACGCTCAGCGCGCCCAAGCTTCCTGACCTTTCCGGTTACACCGCCAGCGCTGTCCAGGACAAGATCAAGCGCGACAAGCCTGGGCGAATTGGCGTGCGCCGCATGCTCCGGCAGCCCGTCCTCAAGCAGTTCGTCGGTGGCAACAACCGCCTCGCCGAATGGGTCCGGCGCCAGGGCGGCATGCCCCAGGCGATCTTCATCGAAGGCGGTTACGTCGACCTGGCGACCCTGGCCAAGAAACTCCCCAAGCAGTATTTCCGCGCCACCGGAGAAGACACCTACCTCGCGCGCCTGCCCATAGTCGTGTCGCGCGGCGCCACCCTGCACATCAACGGTACGACCCTGCGCCTGTCCCAGGACCGCGGCGCATTCCTGGTCAACGACGGCAAACTGTTTGTGACCGACAGCACCCTCATCGGCTGGAATGAAAAGGCCAACGCTGCATCGGTGTTTCGCAAGGACAAGGAGTTCCGCCCGTTCGTGCTGTCCTGGGGCGGTACCGAGACCTACATCGTCAAGAGCCGCTTCAGCAACCTGGGCTACAACGGCGATAAATCCTATGGCCTGAGCATTTCCCAGTACACGCCCTCGATGCGCAAGCGCATGGGCCGCACCGCGCCGAGCGCCTGGCTGCTGGACTCGGAATTCAGCGACATGTGGTACGGCTTCTATTGCTTCGAAGCCGACGACGTCGTGATCAAGGGCAACACCTACCGCGACAACCTGGCCTACGGCATCGACCCGCACGACCGCTCCCATCGCCTGATCATTGCCCACAACAGCATCTCTGGCACTCGCAAGAAACACGGGCTGATCACCTCCCGGGAGGTCAACGACAGCTGGATCTTCAACAACCAGATCTTCGACAACAAGGTCTCCGGCATCGTCCTCGACCGCGACAGCACCAACAACGTCCTGGCGTACAACGAGGTGTTTCAGAATCAGGCTGACGGCATAACCCTCTACGAGAGCTCGAACAACCTCCTGTGGGGCAACAAGGTGGTCGGCAATACGCGCCACGGTATCCGTCTGCGCAACAGCGTGAACATCCGCCTGTACGAGAACCTCGTCCTCGGCAATGGCCTGAGCGGCGTGTACGGGCATATCAGGGATCTCACCGACCAGCACCGCGACCTCAAGCTCGACCCTTACGAAACCAAGGTGTCGTTGGTCGTGGTCGGCGGCCAGCTTGCCGGTAACGGCAGCGGCCCGTTGGCGGTGGATACGCCGCTGTCCCTGGAGCTGTACCGGGTGGACATGTCGATACCGGGCAAGACTTCGGGCATCACCTTCAGCGGCATTCTCGGCGAACGCCAGGAAGAAATCCTCGACCTGCTGGTGCGCCAGCAGAAAGCCGTCCGGATCGACCTGGTAGACAGTGGGACCAAACTTCAACCCTGAGGTTGAGCACCATGAACGCAAGCCAATCGATGCACCTGCCACTGGCGCTTCTGCTGCTCGCCACAGCCGGCACGGTTCAGGCCGAGGGCCCGGTCTACCAAGCAGCGCCCTGCTGCAGCCTCTGCCCGGCGGCGCACGACGCCAGCCGCTACACCACCAACTACCAGAAGAACTTCGTCACCCTGGTGGAAGCCCAGGGCGACTGGCTGTTCCGCACCCGCGAAGACCTGCGTACCGAGTTCCAGACCACATCCACCGGCTACCGGCGCCTGCAGCAGCTGCACGATGCCTTCCAGCGCAAGGGCATCGAACTGGTTCTGGTCTATCAACCGACCCGTGGCCTGATCAATCGCAACAAGCTCGACCCGGCGGAGATGGCCAGCTTCAACTACCAGCGCGCGCTGACCAACTACCGCGCCATGCTCGGCCGCTTCCGAGAAATGGGCTACAACGTCCCCGACCTTTCTGTGCTGGCCAATGAGCAGGAAGAGCATGCCTTCTTCTTCCGCGGCGACCAGCACTGGACGCCCTATGGCGCACAGCGCACCGCCAAGCTGGTGGCCGAGACGGTGAAGCAGATGCCCGCCTACAAGGGCATTCCCAAGCGGGAATTCGCCAGCAAGGTGGTCGGGCGCATGGGCAAGAAAGGCACGCTGCACAACGTCGCCTCCCAGCTCTGCGGGGGCAGTTATGCCATCGAGTACATGGACCAGTTCGCCACTGAACCCAAGGACGCAAGCGACGGTGAAGCGCTGTTCAGCGAGGCCGGCGATCCGCAGATCTACCTGATCGGTACCAGCCAGAGCGCCCAGAACTACAACTTCGGCGGTTTCCTCTCCGAGTACCTGAGCGCCGACATCTACAACGCCGCCGTACCGGGCGGCGGCTTCGAAGGCGCCCTGCTGCAATTGCTGGGCAGCAAGGAGTTCCGCGAAAACCCGCCGAAAATCATCATCTGGGAATTCTCCCCGCTCTACCGTCTCGACCAGGAAAGTACCTATCGGCAACTGTTCGCGATGCTCGACAACGGCTGCGTCGGCAAGCCGGCTGTGCTCTCGGCGAAGACCAAGCTGCGGCCGGGCACCAACGAGGTCCTGGTCAATGGCGGCGGTGGCCTGAAGAACGTGCGCAATGCGCAGTATCAGGTGGATGTGCGCTACGCCGATCCCACGGTGAAAACCATGCAAGCGACGCTCTGGCACCTCAACGGCCGGCGCGAAACCCTCAAGCTCGACAAGCCGAAGACCATCGACACCGATGGCCGCTTCGCCTTCGAGCTGCGCACCGATTCGGACTGGGCCGACATGATCCTGCTGTCCCTGGAGCTGCAGGGCCCGCCGGCAGGCAGCCCGCCCCAGGATGTAGAAGTGAAGGTCTGCCAGCGCAACCGCAATGCCGGTCCGGCCCAACACACCGCCCAGACCGAGCCGTGAGGACCCGATGATGCGCGCAGCCGGCCTGTTCCTTCTCCTTCCGCTCCTGCTTGCACCGGCAGCGACGCTGGGCGCCGGCCTGGTGCCGCCGCCCGGTTACTACGCGGCCATCGAGAAGGAGAGGAAAGTCGAGCCGCGCAAGTGCGATCAGCCCACGCCGCCGCCCTACACCAGCGCCCTGGTGTTCCGCAGCAAGTACGAGGGCTCGAACAAGGCCCGCGCAACCCTTAACCGCGACGCCGAGAAGGATTTCCGCGAGAAGACCAAGGCCATCAACGACCTCGAACGCGGGGTCAACAAGCAGGTGATGCGCTACATGCGCGACGCCAAGCCCGAGAGCCTGCAATGCACCCTGCAGTGGCTCGGTGACTGGTCCCGCGCTGGCGCCCTGCTCTCCACCGACTTCAACCATACCGGCAAGTCCATGCGCAAATGGGCGCTGGGCAGCATGTCCTCGGCCTGGTTGCGGCTGAAATTCTCCCGCTCACGTCCACTGGCGCCTTACACCCGGCAGAGCCAGGAGATCGAGGCCTGGTTCGCCCGACTGGCCGAGCAGACGGTGAAGGACTGGAGCAACCTGCCGCTCAAGGAGATCAACAATCACTCCTACTGGGCCGCCTGGTCGGTCATGGCCAGCGCCGTGGCGACTGACCGCCGCGACCTGTTCGACTGGTCGGTGAAACAGTTCCAGGTTGCCGCCGGCCAGGTCGACGCCGATGGTTTCCTGCCCAACGAACTCCGGCGGCAGAAACGCGCCCTCGCCTACCACAACTACAGCCTGCCGCCGCTGGCGATGGTCGCGGCGTTCGCCCAGGCCAATGGCGTCGATCTGCGCGATGACCACAATGCCGCGCTGCGCCGGCTTGCCGAGCGGGTGATGCAGGGCGTCGAAGACCCCGAGGTGTTTGCGGACAAGACCGGCACCGGCCAGTCCGTTGGCGAGCTCAAGGAGAACGGCAAGTTCACCTGGCTGGAGCCCTACTGCACGCTCTATCGCTGCAGCGACGAAACCCTCAAATGGAAACACTCCATGCAGCCGCTCATGAATTTCCGCCTCGGCGGTGACCTGACGCGGCTGTTCGACCCGAAAGCGGTGGAGAAGTCGAAAAACGGTTGACCGTCACGGGGCTGCGCATGGCGGGCGCGGTGAAGGACGTGGCAGAGACAGGCGGTAACCCGATCGCAACCCAAGAAGCGACGGGCGCGACACCTTGAACCAGGGGAGAAACGGGTGGGCCGCTTGGCCCTGACAGTTCTTCAATGGAGGAAACGCGGATGGTGTTTTCATCCAACGTATTCCTGTTCCTGTTCCTGCCGACCTTCCTCGGCTTGTACTACCTGAGCGGGCCGCGTTTTCACAACCTGCTGCTGCTGATCGCCAGTTATCTCTTCTACGCCTGGTGGCGAGTCGACTTCCTGGCGCTGTTCGCGGCGGTCACGATCTTCAATTACTGGATCGGCCTGCGTATCGGCGCGGCCGGCGTACGCACGAAACCCGCGCGGCACTGGCTGACCCTCGGCGTCGTGGTGGACCTCTGCGTCCTCGGCTACTTCAAGTACGCCAACTTCGGCGTCGACAGCCTCAACGCCATCATCACCTCCCTGGGGATGGCGCCCTTCGTGCTCACCCACATCCTCCTGCCCATCGGCATCTCGTTCTACATCTTCGAATCCATCAGCTACATCATCGACGTGTACCGGGGCGACACGCCGGCCACCCACCGTCTCATCGACTTCGCGGCCTTCGTGGCCATCTTCCCGCACCTGATCGCCGGCCCCGTGCTGCGCTTCCGCGACCTTGCCGGCCAGTTCCACCATCGCACCCACAGCCTCGACAAATTCGCCGAGGGCTGTACGCGCTTCATGCAGGGTTTCATCAAGAAGGTTTTCATCGCCGACACGTTGGCGCCGCTGGTCAGCCACTGCTTCGCCCTGGAAAACCCCAGTGCGGCCGACGCCTGGCTCGGCGCCCTGGCCTACACCGCGCAGCTGTACTTCGACTTCTCCGGCTACAGCGACATGGCCATCGGACTTGGCCTGATGATGGGCTTCCGCTTCCTGGAGAACTTCAAGCAGCCCTATATCAGCCAGTCGATCACCGAGTTCTGGCGGCGCTGGCACATCAGCCTGTCGACCTGGCTTCGCGATTACCTGTACGTCAGCCTGGGCGGCAATCGCGGCACCACCTTCCAGACCTACCGCAACCTGGTCCTGACCATGCTGCTGGGCGGCCTCTGGCACGGCGCGAACTTCACCTTCGTGATCTGGGGCGCCTGGCATGGCACCTGGCTGGCCATCGAGCGCGCCCTGGGCGTCGACGCCGCGCCCCGGCGTTTCAACCCGCTGAAATGGATCTTCACCTTCCTGCTGGTGATCCTCGGCTGGGTCCTGTTCCGTGCCGAGAATCTCCACGTCGCCGGACGCATGTACCAGGCGATGTTCGGTTTCAGTGGCTGGCAGTTGTCGGAGCTCGGCCGGGTCGGCTTCACCGACCTGCAACTGGTGACCCTGCTGATCGCCTACGCAAGCCTGGCGCTGTTCGGGCTGCACGATTTCTATACCCGGCCGCTGGCCCACGGCGCGCCGAAGGTCGCCGCCGAGACCGCCGCGGACGAAGCGCCGCCAGTGCCGCCCATGCCGAGACGCGCCCTGGGTGAACGGGCGCTGGCCTGGGTCGGCGCAGTGCAGCGCCCGCTCCTGCTCCTGCTGTTCTGCGCCTCGGTCCTCAAGCTCTCGGCGCAGAGCTACTCACCCTTCCTTTACTTCCAGTTCTGAGGCAGAGCCATGATCCGTTTGTCCCGCAATGCCTACATCGCCCTCTTCCTCGCCGTCCTCCTGGTCCTGGGCGCCTGGTCGGTGCGCGGGCTGCTGGACCTGCGACTGCCGGCCAACGCCTCCCTGCATGACGGCAAGATGGCCAAGGCGGTAGAGGACCACTACGAAGCCGAATTCCCGCTGAAGCGCCTGGGTACCAACCTGTGGGCGGCCCTGGACTACAGCCTGTTCGGCGAAGGCCGCCCAGGGGTGGTGCTGGGCCGGCACGATTGGTTGTTCAGCGATGAAGAATTCAACCCGCTGCCCCGTGGCGAACAGCAAATCGAGGCCAACCTCAGCCTGATTCGGGGTATCGACCGGCGCCTCGACGAAAGCGGCGTGAAGCTGCTGCTGGTGATAGTGCCGGCGAAAGCCCGCCTGTATCCGGAATACCTCGACGAAGAACAGCCCGCCCAGCAGCAGCTCGGGCTGTATCGCCGACTGCACGCGGCCGCGCAACACGCCGATATCCTCGCCCCCGACCTGCTGGCCAGCCTGCTGCGAGAAAAGGACAAGGGGCTGCTGTTCCTGCGTACCGACACCCACTGGACGCCCCAGGGTGCCGAGCTGGTCGCCCGGGAGGTGGCGCGGGCCGTACAACGCAAGGCACCGCTGACGGGTGATCGTCAGCGGTTCACCACGGAACAGGCCGCGAACAAGTCCTATCTGGGCGATCTGGCGCGTTTCCTGCCGCTCGATCCGCTGTTCACTGCCCTGTTGCCAGCACCCGACCAGTTCAAGCCGCGCACCACCCACGCGCTCGATGCGAATCCAGATGCCTCGGCGGCGCTGTTCGCCGATGTCCAGGTGCCGGTGGCCCTGGTCGGCACCAGCTACAGCGCCAACCCCGAATGGAACTTCCCCGGTGCCCTGCGCCAGGCCCTGGGCAGCGACATCCTCGATTTCGCGGAAAGCGGGCAAGGACCGCTGCCGCCGATGCTCGAGTACCTGCAAACCGACGCGTTCAAGGACGCCCCACCGCAGTGGGTGATCTGGGAGTTCCCGGAGCGCTACCTGCCGATGTCCCCCGACCTGAGCCAGTTCGAAAGGGAATGGATCGCCCAGCTGGTCTCCGCCGGTTCGACCGGCCCCCACCAGACCGTTACCGCCGACTCCATATCCCCCGGGAGAAACCAACCATGAAGCCGCACAACCATCCTCGACTTATCGCCTCCGGTGCCCTGTTGTTCGCCAGCCTCTGCTGCTGGCAGGTACAGGCTGACGACGCCGCCCTCTATGGTCCCGCCGCACCCAAGGGATCGACCTTCGTGCGGCTGTACAACGCCAGCAACCAGGAAGTCAGTGCCCAGGTGGGCACCGCCAGCCTTGAAGACGTCGGCCCCCTGGCCAGCACCGACTTCAGCTTCATGCCCGGCGGCAACTACAGCGCCAAGGTCGGCAGCCAGAATATGTCGCTCCAGCTCGGCGCGGATCGCTATTACACCCTGGTCAACCTGCCCAGCGGCCAGCCCCGCCTGGTGGAGGAAAAACCGTTCCGCAACAAGCAGAAGGCCCTGCTCAGGGTGCAGAACCTCACCGATACGCCACTCAGCGTGAAAACCGCCGACGGCAAGACCGCAGTGGTCGAGAACGTGGCGCCGCAAAGCGCCGGCGACCGCGAAATCAACCCGGTCAAGGTCAACCTCGCGCTGTTCGCCGGGAATCAGAAGGTCAGCGACCTGAAACCGGTCGCGCTCACGCGCGGTGAAGTGGTGTGCCTGTACGTCACCGGCAGCTCCGGAAAGCTCGCCCCCGTGTGGGTCAAGCGACCGCTCTCCAACAACTGAAAGGTCATAGCCCAGCGCGGCATTTTGCAACTCACCAGCAGGAGATGAACCATGATTCCCATTGTGCTTTCCGGTGGTAGCGGCTCAAGGCTCTGGCCGCTGTCCCGCCGACAGTTTCCCAAGCAGTTTCTCGCCCTTACCGGCGAGCACACGCTGTTCCAGCAGACCCTCCTGCGCCTGACATTCGATGGCATGCAAGCGCCCATCCTGGTGTGCAACAAGGACCACCGCTTCATTGTCCAGGAACAGCTCGACGAGATAGAGATCACGCCCCATGCGGTCGTGCTCGAACCCTTCGGCCGCAATACCGCGCCGGCCGTGGCCATGGCCGCCATGCAACTGATCAGCGAGGGGCGCGACGATCTGCTGCTGGTCCTGCCTTCGGACCATGTCCTGGAAGACCTGGAAGCCTTCCGCGAGGCGCTGGTACTCGCCACCAGCGCCGCCGAGCAAGGCGAGCTGGTGCTGTTCGGCGTACCGGCAACCCGGCCGGAAACCGGCTACGGCTACATTCGCTCCGAACAGGACCCGGCACTGCCCGAAGGAATCTGCCGGGTCGCCCAGTTCGTGGAAAAACCCAACGCCGAGCGCGCCCGGGAGTTCGTCGAGTCCGGCGACTACTTCTGGAACAGCGGCATGTTCCTGTTCCGCGCCAGTCGCTACCTGGAAGAGCTGAAGCGACACGAATCCGACATCCACGACACCTGCCGGTTGGCCCTGGAACGCAGCAAATGCCATGAGGACCATATCGACGTCGACGAAGCCACCTTCGCCTGCTGCCCCGACAACTCCATTGACTACGCCGTGATGGAAAAGACCGCACGCGCCTGCGTGGTGCCCCTGGATGCCGGCTGGAGCGATGTCGGCTGCTGGGCATCGATCTGGGACGTCCACGACAAGGACGCCGACGGCAACGTGATCAAGGGTGACGTGGTGGTGCAGGACAGCCACAACTGCCTGGTGCACGGCAACGGCAAGCTGGTCTCGATCATCGGCATGGAGGACGTGGTGGTGGTGGAAACCAAGGACGCCATCATGGTCGCCAACAAGAATCACGTGCAGAAGGTCAAGCAGTTGGTCGAGAAGCTCAAGGCCGAAGGCCGCAGCGAAGTCGAAAACCACTGCCAGGTCTATCGACCCTGGGGCTACTACGACTCGGTGGACACCGGCGGACGCTTCCAGGTGAAGCACATCACCGTGAAACCCGGCGGCCGGCTATCGCTGCAGATGCACCACCACCGCGCCGAGCACTGGATAGTGGTATCCGGCACCGCAGAGGTGACCTGTGACGACAAGGTCTTCCTGCTCACCGAGAACCAGTCCACCGACATTCCCATCACGTCGGTCCACCGCCTCTCCAACCCCGGCAAGATTCCGCTGGTGCTGATCGAGGTGCAGACCGGCAGCTACCTTGGCGAGGACGACATTACGCGCCTGGACGACGTCTACGGCCGCGAAGAGCACGAGACGGTCGGGATCACGCCCCACCGTTGACGAGATTTGTCGGGGCGGGGCCGAACCCGTAGGAGCGAGCTTGCTCGCGAAAGTCCGAGCGCGATCTTTCGCGAGCAAGCTCGCTCCTACACAAGAACCGCCCGAGTATCGCGGGACCAACCACCGTTTACGCCTGCGGCTTGCCTTTGCGATCAGCGCACAGGGCAATGACGAAATTTCGCAGCTCGTCGCGCTCCACGATGCCCAGTTCGCCTCGCTGGTAGGCAGCGTCGATCAGACCAATGCAATAGCCGTCGTACTCTTCGCACTGGTCGGCCGCCGAGAAGGCCAGATTGGCCACGGCCGCATAGAAAGGTTTGATCGCGCCCGAATCCAGGCCATCGATCATTTCCCGCAGAGGAACCGGAATCAGTGCGGCCCCGGCGACGGCCCGGTCTTCTGCAATCTCACGGGTCCAGGAGTAACGATCAGTCATGGGGCCTCCAGGTGCGGTTCGGTGCGCTAAAGGAGATGGTAGACCAGGCCGACAGGCTCAACAGCGTGGTGCAGGATGCGGGCCGAGCGGAGCGCGCCCCTTCCCCCGAAATATTCCCTGAACGCTTTCGCCCTGCCGCTCTCTATTTCATCGGAGCCCCTGGCCCGCTCCTCCAGGGTAGGCGGACTGTGGCGGAGCCTCAGTCTGCGGCTCCGTCGGCCGCCTCACCGACTCGCAGCGGTGAGGCGGCCATTCCTTCCGAATCGAGTCCTTCAGGACGCGCGCATTTCAGCCTTTCCGCCGTCGGTCACCTACAAACATGCAGGTATACATACGGACCTAAGCTTGCGCTTATGCCCTTGCACACCGGGCATTGCCAACAGCCTGGGCGTCGGCCCCGCCAAGGCTGGAGGAATCACCTTGCTGATTACTTTGCCGCGGTGCTGCTCGCAACCGCGGTTTTTTTGTGGCCCTGCGCAGTACCCAGGAGGTTGGTTTCGGAGGGATTGCCATGTGCGAACGCTATGTCACCCCGACGCAACGCGCCATCGAAGACTTCTGGCACGTCAGCCCCCTCGATGCCCGCATCTGGATGCCCAGCTTCAACGCAACCCCGACCACCCAGGTTCCCATGCTCCGTCTGGACGATCAGGCCGGTTTGGAAGTGGTTGCTGCCCGTTGGGGCCTGGTGCCTGAATGGTGGAGCCAGGAGAATCCTCCGCTCATGACCTTCAGCGCGCGCAGCGAAGATGCCTGGATCAAACCCTTCTGGCACGACAGCATACGTAGCTACCGCTGCTTGATGCCGGCGACAGGCTGGTTCGCCTGGAGTGAGCACGAACAGACGCGTTTCCGGGGCTGCCAATGGGTCAAGCAGCCGTACTATCTGCACGCCGCAGAACGCAACCTGCTGGCCATGGCTGGACTCTGGGCAAGCTGGATCGGACCACGCGGTTACGCGGTACTGTCATGCGCCGTGCTGACCAAGGAGTCGTCGGCACCGATCTCCCATATCCATCCCCGGATGCCAATCATCCTCGAGCCTGAGCAATGGCAACTCTGGTTATCGTCCACGGCCACCGTCGAGCAAGTGAACTGTGCAATTGCACACAGTCGCGAGGTCTTTGACTCGTATCCGGTGCCGACGGCGGTGGACAACACCAACAATGACTACCCGGAGCTCATCGTTCCGCTCAGGCGATCAGAGGTTCTGGAACCGCCCATCAGTCAGTCGTGAGTGCCACCCTCCCCTTGCCCTGCGCTCCCTGCTTCTTATCCGGCGGTCACGGTCAATCCCGTGGCCCCCGTCCCCGTAGGTTGGCGCTGAGCGCAGCGAAACCCAACAAGAAGCAGGCGCAGGCGACTGGCTCACGTGTCGGTTCGCACCTTCAGTCTGTGAGCGGGAGCCCATATCGAATATCAGCGCAGGAAAATGAATCTGCCCGTTTTCCCGTGGCAACAAGGGAGCGTTGCCACACGCTCGGTCATGTGTGCGGAAAGTGGATAGAACGAGGGCGCCTGTGCAAACGAAACTGGCGCCGCGGTCTTGCAGCAGCATGCTGCAGGCGCGTCCTCAATCCGAAACCATGAACTTTCCGAGGCTTGTATGACCACCCCTGCCGAGCAACTGGAGCAACGGCTGAAACAACAGAAAATCACCGAAGTCGAATGCGTGGTCAGCGACCTGACCGGCATCGCTCGCGGCAAGATTTCCCCCACCAACAAGTTCCTCGGCGAAGGGGGCATGCGACTCCCGGAAAGCGTCCTGCTGCAGACGGTCACCGGTGATTTCGTTGATGACGACGTCTATTACGACCTACTGGACGAAGCCGACATCGACATGGTCTGCCGCCCCGATCCCGACGCCGTCTTCCTCGTGCCCTGGGCGCTCGAACCGACCGCGATGGTCATCCACGACACCGTCGACAAGTACGGCAACCCGATCGAGTTGTCGCCGCGCAACGTGCTCAAGCGCGTCCTGAAGCTGTATGCCGATAAGGGTTGGAGCCCGGTCGTAGCGCCGGAGATGGAGTTCTATCTGACCAAGCGCAGCAGCGACCCGGATTTCCCCCTCGAGGCTCCCGTGGGCCGATCGGGGCGCCCGGAAAGCGGCCGCCAGAGTTTCTCCATCGATGCCACCAACGAGTTCGACCCGCTGTTCGAGGACGTCTACGACTGGTGCGAAGCACAGGGCCTGGATCTGGATACGCTGATCCATGAAGACGGCCCGGCGCAGATGGAGATCAATTTCCGTCACGGCAACGCGCTGAGCCTGGCTGACCAAATCACCGTGTTCAAGCGCACCATGCGCGAAGCCGCGCTCAAGCATGATGTGAGCGCAACCTTCATGGCGAAGCCAATCACCGATGAACCGGGCAGCGCGATGCACATTCACCAGAGCGTGCTGGATGTCGCCACCGGCAAGAACATCTTCGTCAACGCGGATGGTTCCAAGAGCGAGCTGTTCCTCCACTTTATCGGCGGCCTGCAGAAGTACATTCCGAAGGTGCTGCCCATGTTCGCGCCGAACGTGAACTCCTTCCGCCGCTTCCTGCCGGACACCTCGGCTCCGGTGAATGTCGAGTGGGGCGAAGAAAACCGTACCGTCGGGCTGCGCGTTCCGCCCGCCTCGCCTGAGGCGACGCGGGTCGAGAACCGCCTGCCCGGCGCAGATGCCAACCCCTACCTCGCGCTGGCCGCCAGCTTGCTCTGCGGGTACCTGGGCATGGTCGAGAAGAGTGCGCCCAGCACGCCGGTGCAAGGACGTGGCTATGAGCGCCGCAACCTGCGCCTGCCGATTACCATCGAGGACGCGTTGGCCCAGATGGAAGACTGCGATGTGCTAGTGGAATACCTGGGCCGCAAGTTCGTGCAGGGCTACGTTGCCGTGAAGCGCACCGAACACGAGAACTACAAACGGGTGATCAGCTCCTGGGAGCGCGAGTTCCTGCTGCTGAGCGTCTAGCTCGCCCCCATTCCGTCATCACAACAAAAATACGGGAGTCGATATGAGACTGCTGCGCTACCTTGCGCCCTTTGCCCTGGCCACGATGGCCCAGGTCGCCCACGCTGAGCCGACGATCAGCGTCTACAACTGGACTGATTACATAGCCCCCGACACCCTGGGCGAGTTCCAGAAAACCACCGGCATCAAGCCGATCTATGACGTCTTCGACTCCAATGAAACGCTAGAAGGCAAACTGCTGGCGGGCCGTTCGGGTTACGACGTGGTGGTGCCGTCCAATCACTTTCTCACCCGCCAGGTGCAGGCCGGGGTCTTCCTCGAACTCGACCGCAGCAAGCTGCCGAACTGGAAGCACCTGGACCCGAAGCTGCTCAAGCTGCTGGAACAGAACGATCCGGGTAACCGCCATTCGGTGCCGTACCTCTGGGGCACCAACGGCATCGGCTACAACGTCGAGAAGGTCAAGCAGGTGCTGGGCGTCGACCACATCGACTCCTGGTCGGTGTTGTTCGAGCCAGAGAACCTGAAGAAGCTGCACGCGTGCGGCGTCGCCTTCATGGACTCCCCCGACGAGATGATCCCCTCGGTGCTCAACTACCTGGGCCTGGACCCCAACAGCACCAACCCGGCCGATTACCCGAAAGCCGAGGCCAAGCTCGCGGCGGTGCGCCCCTACGTCACCTACTTCCACTCGTCCAAGTACATCTCGGATCTGGCCAATGGCGACATCTGCGTGGCCTTCGGCTACTCCGGCGACGTGTTCCAGGCGGCGGCGCGGGCGAAGGAAGCCAAGAACGGCATCGAGATCGCCTACAGCATTCCCAAGGAAGGCGCGAACCTCTGGTTCGACCTGATGGCCATTCCGTCGGACGCGAAGAACCCGGATCAGGCGCTGGCGTTCATCAACTACATCCTGGAGCCCAAGGTGATCGCCGGCATCAGCGAGTACGTCGGCTACCCCAGCGCCAACGCTGACGCCAAGGCGCTGCTCGACCCGGAGATGCAGAACAACCCCGAGGTCTATCCGAGCCAGGCCGTGCTCGACAAGCTGTACATCGCCAAGGCGCCGCCGCCCAAGATCATGCGCCTGATGACTCGCAGCTGGAGCAAGATCAAGTTCAACCAATGAATCGAGAACGAGCCATGACTCACATCGCGGAGCATGCTGCGTCCTATTACGCCGCAACCGCCCGAGACAAACAGCTGTATCCCACGCTCGCGGGGGACGTTCGCGCGGACGTTTGCGTAGTCGGCGGTGGGCTCACAGGCGTCAATACTGCACTGGAGCTGGTCCAGCGTGGCCACTCTGTCGTGCTGCTGGAAGCCCGGCGCATCGGCTGGGGCGCAAGTGGGCGCAACGGCGGCCAACTGATACGTGGAATCGGCCACGACGTCAGTGGCTTCGCCAAGTACGTGGGCGAGGAAGGGGTCCGCTACCTGGAGCGTGCGGGCCTCGACTCGGTGACCCTGGTGGCGGAGCGCATCCGCGACCTGAACATCGAGTGCGACCTGCGCTGGGGCTTCTGCGAGCTGGCCAACACCCCCGCCCAGTTCGCCGCCATGGCCGAGGAGCAAGAGGAACTGAATGCGCTGGGCTATCCGCATCAGACCCGGCTTGTGAGCCCAGGCCAGATGCGGGAGGTGGTGGCAAGCGATTGCTACGCTGGCGGCCTGGTCGACATGGGCTCAGGTCACCTGCATCCGCTGGACCTGGTGAAGGGGGAAGCGCGCGCGGCCGAGGCCTTCGGCGCACAGATCTTCGAGCAGAGCCCGGTGCTGCGCATCGAGCACGGCAAGACCGCGATCGTCCACTGCGCGCAGGGACGCGTGCTGGCGGACAACCTGGTGCTCGGCTGCAATGCGCACCTGGACGATCTGGAACCCAGGCTGACCGGCAAGGTACTGCCCGCTGGCAGCTACGTGGTCGCCACTGAGCCATTGTCGGAGGAACTGGCGGCACAGCTGATCCCGCAGAACATGGCGCTGTGCGACCAGAAGGTGGGGCTGGACTACTACCGTCTGACGGCCGATCGGCGCCTGCTCTTCGGAGGGGCCTGCCACTACTCGGGTCGTGACCCGAAGGACATCGGCGCCTACATGCGGCCGAAGGTGCTCAAGGTGTTCCCGCAGCTTGCGCAGGTGCGGATCGACTACCAGTGGGGCGGCATGATCGGGATCACCGCCAATCGCTTCCCTCAGGTAGGACGGCTCAAGGCGCATCCGAACGTGTTCTTCGCCCAGGGCTATTCCGGTCACGGACTGAACGTGACGCACTGGTCGGCCAAGCTCTTGGCGGAGGCCATCCATGCCGGTCAAAGCAAGGGCCTGGACCTGTTCAGTGCGGTGCCGCATCTCACCTTCCCCGGAGGCAAGCTGCTGCGTTCCCCGCTGCTGGCGCTGGGCATGGCTTGGTACCGGATACGGGAGTTACTGGGCTGATAGATCGGCTTTGTAGGATGGGTGGAGCCTGGGCGATACCCCTGCTTCGGCGATCGCGATTGATGGGTATCGCTTCGCTCCATGCCATCCTACGGTTCTACGCCAAGGCCACGATCAGGCGCGGTAGCCCTGCTTGACGGTGGTCTTGGGGTACTCGCCGAAGAGGGCGTGGTAGGACTGGGAGAAGCGGCCCAGGTGCCAGAATGACCATTTCATGGCCACCTCGGCCACGGTGACGCCCGATTCGGCGGCCCCCAGCAGATCGCGGCGAGCAGCGTTCAGTCGTCGATTTCTAAGCCACACGATGGGTGGGATGCCGGCATAACGCAGGAAGGATTGCTGAAGGCTGCGCGGCGACACGCCCGCTCTCGCGGCCAACTCGGTCATTCCGAAGTTCTCTTCTGGACAATCGTCGACCACTTCCTTGACCCGTTGAACGACTCGCTTGGCCTGGACGGTAGAGCGCGACCGGCGCCCGTCACCGATCGGTGCTTCGCAGAGCAGGTAGAAACAGTCGGAGACGATGGTCTGCGCAACACCTGGGGCATCCATATGGCGTTGGCCGTCGAATGCGCCAGTGAGCATATCGCTGAGCGACGCTGCGACTGACCTGCAGTTATCGGATCGAAGAGGCGTGAGCACCAGGTCGGCGAACGCATCAAGCGGCTGGCCCCATTGCGCCGCCTGCTTGATCACCACCGCCACCTCGCGGTAGTTCTCCGGCGTGACCCAGGCGTTGCGAGTCTCGCCATCGAGCAGGTAGAGCGTGTTCTCCGACATGTCGAAGCTGAAGACCAGGGCGTCTGGCGGAGCGTGGAACTCCTGCTCCACACGAAGGTTCATCTGCTCCTCGTAAAGCTCGATCCCCTCGACCTCGGCATGCAGAATCCGGCCCGAGAATCGCCCGGCAGACATCTGCGTGTACTGCTGCTCCCAACCAGGAATGGCTATCCGCTGCTGATCTACTTCTTGTGCTTCGACAACCCTGATTACCATACCCAGGCCTGCTGGTTTTTTAGGCCCGGAAGGCTATCAATCGCCATGAGCCCCGTGCAAGTCGGGAAACGCACGGCCGCCGCTGTCCCCTACAAGTGCTCGGCCGGGTGGTGCAGTTCGCCAATGACCACTCGGGGGCCGTCATGGTTCTTTCCTCTCCGTGACAGCCCTCACATCTCTTGGAGACCTTCCCGAATTCCCCAGATGATTTTGCTGGCGGCCTCATCGAGCAAATCTGGCGTGGTGAGGTCATTAGCGTTAAAGCCTGTGATCACCCAGCCTTCATCATTCCCAAACGGTTTCGCAACAACCGTCAGGTCGCCTGTAGCCTCCACAGAACATTGAATCAGGCAAAAAGGGAGCACTTTGCAAAGCTTCGCTTGCAACATGTGTGCTATGCCCTGGTGCATACGCAGCTCCTCAGGTGGCGCCGCTCGCAGTCGACAACCCATACGGCATACCGGTATAGACACCTGCCCCGGATGTGCTTCCCCCGCTCATCGACAAGTGGCCTTTATCTACGAACGCTGCAACCCGCCGACGTTCGTCTATCTATTTAATCGAACGCAGCCTTCTCTATTTAGAATTTGCCCGCCTTTTTGGGCTCATCTAGCCTTCGGGCTCCTTAGCGCCGCGCGTTATCGAATAAGACTGACCGTCCGGCGTGGCCTGGCTGAAGTCACGCCGATACTCGCGAAGTGTTACGGCCCCGCCCCAACGTAGTTGTTCTATGCAGTCCGAATACCAATAACAACGGAGATTCATAGATGGCTCGTACACCTTTGCTCAGCCGCTTGCAGGCGCTTAGTCACCTTGCCGGCAGCACCCCTGACACCACGGATTTCCACCAGGCACTAGCGTTGCAGCGTTCGCGCCGTGAGGTGCTGAAGGCCGCCGGAATTGCTGGCGTGGTACTGGCCGGCGCCGGCCTTCCGAATTTCTCCAAGGCAGCACCGAGCGGCGGCTCGGGCAGTATCAATGTGGCGGTGATCGGCGCCGGGTTGGCCGGCCTGAGCTGCGCTTATGAGCTGAAGAAAAGCGGTGTCAGCGCGACCGTCTTCGAGGCGTCCACCCGGCTGGGCGGGCGTTGCTTCAGCAACCGCAGCACCTTCCCCGGGCAAATCGCCGAGAACGGCGGCGAGCTGATCGATGGCTACCACGTGGAAACCCTGAAGCTGGCCAAGGAGCTGGGCCTGCCGGTGGATGACCTGCTGGCCTACGACAAGGCCCAAGGCGGCGAGGATATCTACTTCTTCGAGGGCCAGCGGTACAGCGTAGAAGAGGCCTTTGCCGACTTCCAAACGATCCAGGCGCAGCTCGCCAGCGAGGTCAAGGCCGCACCTTTCCCGACCTTGTGGAACAGCTATACCGCGCGCGGCCTGGTGCTGGACAAGATGAGCATCACCGAGTGGATCAATCACTACGTGCCCGGCGGCATCACCTCGCGCCTCGGCCGCTTGCTGGATGTCGCCTACGAGATCGAATACGGCGCGGCGTGCAGAGAGCAAAGCGCGCTCAACCTGATTTATCTGCTTGGCTACTCCAGCAAACGGAAATTGGAAATGTTCGGCGAGTCCGATGAGCGCTACCACATCCGTGGCGGCAACGACCAATTGGTCAGTGGCATGGCCAGCCGCCTCAGCGATGGCCAGATCAACCTCGGCCATGAGCTGACGCGTATCAGCCTCAATCCCGACGCTACCTACAGCCTCGACTTCAACACCAGCAAGGGCCCGCGACAAGTGATCGCCCAGCGGGTTGTGATGGCCATTCCCTTCAGCATCCTGCGCAGCAGCGTGGACTACTCCGCGGCCGGCTTCGACGCGCGCAAACGCCTGGCCATTGGCAGCATGCCAATGGGCAACAGCAGCAAGTTCCAGCTGCAGTTCCGCCAGCGCATCTGGCGCCAGCAGAACAGCAATGGCTCCAGCTACTCGGACACCGGATATCAGGACACCTGGGAGGTCACCCGTGGCCAGGCGGGCAGCGAAGGCGTACTGAACAACTTCACCGGCGGCGCGACTGCGGTCGCAATGAACAATGCTTCGCTGGACATCAAGGCGGCGCAATTCCTCGGCCAGTTGGAGCGAGTGCTGCCGGGCATCACCAACGAATGGAATGGCCGGGCGATCCTCAATTACTGGCCAGGCTACCGTTGGACGAAGGGTGCATACGGCTACTACGCGCCAGGTAACTACACGGCCTTTGTCGGCTATGAAGGCACTCGACAAGGTAACTGCCACTTCTGCGGCGAGCACACCTCGATTGAATCCCAGGGCTACCTCAACGGCGCGGTGGAAACCGGCCAACGCTGCGCCACAGAGATCCTGGCGGACATCAAGGCCATGCAGGTCGCCTGAGTTGATCGCCCGTTTGGTGAAGGAGGCCTGCCGACGATTGCGTCCCTGATGACTGTGCCGGAAGCGAGATGAGACTCCACCCATGAGCCTTTCAATCTGTTCAGGTGGCTTGGCGTCTCGCTTCCGCCATGTCTGGCCCTCCGCCCACCCGTGTCGGCTTCTGCACCGTTCTCTATTCTTCCGTGGCGGCCTCTCACAGCTCCCGGAGTCCTTCCCGAACCTCCCAAAAGATTAGCCAGACGGCCTGGTTGAGCGCGTTATTGGTGAGGACCGTTTGTGCGAAAGCCAGTGATCACCAAGCCGTCATTTCGCTCAAACGGTTTCGCGACAACTGACAGCTCCCCCGCCGAGCTGGCCAAAGGCGACCGTCTCCCTCCCCCCGCAAAAACTGACCCAGATCAATGGCACTCAAGATCCTGCATCGGCGGCAGGGGACCTGACATGAACTGCGAAGAACCTGTCGCCAAATGAATGGTCGCCTTCCCCCCCTCCATCCCTAGATTCCTCCTCGCGGTCTGAGTTAAGGGCCCCGCTTCCCAGTAGCTCGCCCGACCGAACAAAAATCGCCAGAGGAGAACAACAAGATGCGCGTAGAACAACTTACTTGCAGTATCGGGGCCGAGCTTATCGGCGTGAACCTAGCGGATGCGGCCTACGATGACGGTCTTTTCGCCGAAATCCGCCAGCTTCTGCTCCAGCACAAGGTGCTGTTCCTGCGTGATCAGGACATCAGCCGTGCCGAGCACGTGGCCTTCGCCCGCCGCTTCGGCGAGCTGGAAGATCACCCAGTGGCTGGCAGCGATCCGGCGAATCCTGGCCTGGTCCGTATCTACAAGGACCCGGACCAGCCCAACGACCGCTACGAGAACGCCTGGCACACCGACGCCACCTGGCGCGATGCGCCGCCCATGGGCTGCGTGCTGCGCTGCGTGGAAGGTCCGTCGGTAGGCGGTGACACCATGTGGGCGAACATGGCACTGGCCTACGAGAAGCTGCCCCAGGACGTGAAGCGGCGCATCGAGGGTCTGCGCGCCCGCCACAGCATCGAGGCGAGCTTCGGTGCGGCCATGCCCATGGAGAAGCGCCTGGCGCTGAAGGCGATGTACCCGGACCCCGAGCACCCGGTGGTGCGCACCCACCCGGAAACCGGCGAGAAGGTGCTGTTCGTGAATGCCTTCGCCACCCACTTCACCAACTTCCACACGCCTGAGCGCGTGCGCTACGGCCAGGACTACAGCATGGGTGGCAGCGACCTGATGCGCTATCTGGTCAGCCAGGCCTACAACCCGGAATACCAGGTCCGCTGGCGCTGGAAGAAGAACAGCATGGCCATCTGGGACAACCGCTCCACCCAACATTACGCCGTGATGGATTACCCGCCCTGCGTTCGCAAGATGGAACGCGCCGGAATCATCGGCGACAAGCCCTTCTGATCCTCCCGAACCGCACAACAACCACTAGATCGCCGATCTCAGGAGTCGCTCATGAACTTCATCGATGGTTCCCTGTTTGTCGAAAACATGGAAAAACTGGTCATCACCGCCGCCCCCTATGGCCCGGAGTGGATGCCGTCCGACTTCCTGGAAGACATCCCGGTGAGCATGGAGGCGCAGATCCAGAAAGCCGTGGACTGCTACAACGCCGGCGCCACCGTGCTGCACGTCCACGTACGAGAGGAAGACGGCAAGGGCTCCAAGCGCCTGTCCAAGTTCAACGAGCTGCTGGCGGGCATCCGCGAAGCCTGCCCGGGGATCATTCTTCAGGTCGGCGGCTCGATTTCCTTTGCCCCCGAAAACGACGGCGACGTTGCCAAGTGGCTGTCCGACGACACTCGCCACATGCTGGCCGAGCTGACCCCGACCCCGGATCAGGTGACCATCGCGATCAATACCAACCAGATGAACGTCTGCGAGCAGATGACCGCCGCCGACATTCGCGGCACTTCGCTGGAAGACCCGGTGATGCTCAAGGCCTACCAGGAAATGACCATCCCCGCCGGTCCTGCCTGGGTCGAGGAACACATTCGCCGCCTTTCCGCCAATGGCATACAGACTCACTTCCAGCTGGCCAATATCACCCAACTCAATACCGTCGAGCGCATGATGCGCCGTGGCGCGTGCAACGTTCCGCTAATCCTCACCTGGGTGGCCATCGGCGGCGGCTTCGACTCGCCAAACCCGTACGACCTGGCCAACTTCGTGCGTGCCTGCCCGGATGGCTCGGTGCTGACGCTGGAGACCAGCATGCGCAATGTGCTGCCACTGAACATGATGGCCATCGCTCTCGGCCTCCATGTGCGCTGCGGCATCGAGGACAACATCTGGAACCAGCGCCAGACCGCCAAGATGACGACCGTGGAGCAGATCGAACAGCTGGTGCGCATTTCCCGCGAGTTCGGTCGTGAAGTGGCCAATGGTGAGGAAGCCCGCAAGATCTACAAGATCGGGACCTTCTACAAGGACGCCGACGAGACCCTGGCGAGGAACGGCTTCGCGCCCAACCGCAAACCAGGTCAGGTCGGCTTCACGCAGCACACCTGATGCGCCGGTCGGTCAGCAACGCAACTGGCCGACCATTTCTCGCGGCGCGCTGCCATAAATGGCAGCGCGCGTTGGATGCGATGCCTCGGTCGCCGCTCCGCTTCCCACCTATCTCCGCAGCGTAGGATGGGTTGAGCCTGCGATACCCATGCTGTTCACCCGGATTGGCACTGAGTCAAGCGAAGCCAACGAATCGTTCTTCAGATTGCTGTCTGTAAGGCCCGGGGCCATTCCTTAGAAGTGGTACGCCCCGGAAATGATGACGGCGTATGGATGCTCGGTCTCCCCCACGACACGCCCACGCACGGCAGACGGCCCGGTATCCACAGGCGACTCGCCAAAGTCCACCAGATGCAGGTTGAACTCCACCGCCTTGCCATTGCCATGATCGACCTGGACCCCAGCGCCTATTCCCCACATGCGGTCCAGCGGCATGGCCAGTGTTCGTTTGCTGTCATCGACTGGCGCCTGCACGTAGAAGGTGTCGAGGGTGTAACGCAGGCCGCCGTTGGCGGGAAAACCGTAGCCCAGGGTACCGGCCCAGAAGTTGTTGAAGCCACTGTCTTCCACGTCGATCGTTTCGCCATCCAGCGACACCGAGTTGGTACCGAACCGGGAGAACTCCACCCAGGCGAGGTCCGCAACGATGAACGCCCCGGAGTCCAGTTCGTGATAGATGCCGCCGATGATGCGCTGAGGCATGACCTGCTCGACCTCGATCTTGTCGCCCAGGACGCCCCGTTCGAGTAATCCGCCAATCACTGGACCCGTGTTGCGGAACTTGAGGTCGCCATCGATATCCGTCTTGGATTCGCTTGTGTACACCAGGCCGAATCGGGTTTTCGCCGTCATTTCCCACAACAGCGAGAGACTGAAGTTGGTCCCGACGCCATCGAGGTTGGCCTCGAGCTTTCCATCGGCAGCGCCGGGTACGAGCGTGTTGATGGCAACCTCAGACTGCGACGAGATGTAGTTGATACCCACGGAAGCACCGATCGACCATTGCTCGTTGATTCGCCAGGACAACGCAGGCGTCACGGCGACATAGACCAGCGAGTAACTGTCGGTGTAGTAGCGGCCAGCCCAGTCGGAACCGTACTCGGAGCCAAATCCGGACGGAATGGTCAACGAGATGCCTCCATGGAGGGACTCGGTGAACGGCCGAACGTAATAGGCCTGCGGAATCATCACCGGGTTGAGGTCGTTATCGGGATCTCCCCCGTTGGTAGTGGTCTGCCCCTCGTCCACCTCGAACGTGCCCAAACCGGTGGCCTGCATCAGGCTGATCGATGCAGAAGGCTTGTGCAGCCTGGACATGCCGGCCGGGTTGTCGCTGGCGGTTTCAGCGCTGTCGGCACTGGCGGCGATGCCCGCAAATCCCGCCGAGCCGGCAAAGACGGACGACGTGCACAGGGAAACCAGTACGCCGGCCAACACCCGGAACGATGCACTTTCCATGGAGCCCCCTTGGTCAGTCTGAAGTTGGTGCGCAAAGCTGCGCCTGCCTCACTGCCGATGTTTATGAGTACATCTCGTGACAGAGATAAATCGGACGCAGTGCGATGGTTGATTCTCCTGCCGCCTGCAGATGGCCTTTGCCAGTTCGGAATTACATGCCGAAGCCTAGTCAGAGGAGTTGGAGACGCAACTTGAAGGGAGGAAAATCTGCGGATCAGGGGCGTTTTCCGCTTCTGACAAGGCAATCCCGTGAAATGCAAAAGCCCGCCAAAGAGGCGGGCTTTCGTGCAACGACGCCAAGGATCAGTCGTTGTGTTTGTGTTTGTGCTTGTGTTTATGTTTGTGGCTGGCCTTGTGATTATCGTGGTGATCATCGTCGTCGTCGGCCAGGTTGTTGCCGATAGCACTGCCAGCAGCCCCGCCCAGACCGGCGCCGATTGCGCCACCGGTGGAGCCCCCTACCTTATTGCCGATCACCTGGCCGCCGGCCGCACCGAGACCACCGCCGATCGCTGCTTCGGTCTTCTTGCCATCCTTCGCACTCACCGCCCCGCCTGCTGCGCCGCCCAGACCGGCACCGATCGCAGCGCCAGTGCTTCCGCCGACGGCCTGGCCAACGACACTCCCCACGGCCCCGCCGATGCCGCCGCCCACCGCGGTATTGGTCGTTTCATCGGCGGCTACGTACTGCGAAGCCAGAATGCTGAGGGCAAGTGCCGAGAGTGATTTACGCATCTTTCGAACCTCGAGTTGGAAACGGGATCAGACAATTCTGTCGGAAGGGAAACAGGCAGACAATGCAAGTTCGGCCATTCATGGACCTGAGTCAAAAATCCATTTACTAACGCTACCGGCTATCGAGCAAAGTCGAGCCACATCGAGCGGTAGAAAAAGGTTTCGCTTGGGCGTTCATGTCCAAATTGATAGTGGCTCCCCGCGACAACAACCTTCGGAACCCGTTGGAAGCCAGGAAGTGAACTCCCTGGCTCCCGTGAAACTCAGCTTCGGATGAAGGCGAGCAGATCGGCGTTGATGGTGTCGGCGTTGATGGTGGGCATGCCGTGTGAGAACCCCGGATAGATCTTCAGGGTGCTGTTCTTGAGCAGCTTCGCCGACAACACGCCGGTGTTCTCATAAGGCACGATCTGGTCGTCGTCGCCATGCAGCACCAGGACGGGGATGGTGATGCTCTTGAGGTCTTCGGTGAAGTCGGTCTGGGAGAAGGCGACGATGCCATCGTAATGCGCCTTGGCGCTGCCCATCATGCCCTGCCGCCACCAGTTCTGGATGATGCCCTCCGACGGCGTGGCACCTGGTCGGTTGTAGCCATAGAAGGGACCGGCCGGGACATCCCGAAAGAACTGCGCGCGGTTGGCGGCCAACTGGGCCTGCAGGCCGTCGAAGACATCCTTGGGAAGACCATCGGGATTGCTCGCACTCTTCACCATCAGCGGCGGCACCGCACTGATGAGGGCGGCTTTGGCAACGGGGTCTTCACGATGCCGTGCAATGTAGCGAACGACCTCGCCACCGCCTGTAGAGTGGCCGGCATGGACGGCGCCCTGCACGCCGAGGTGGTTCACGACCGCTGCCGTGTCATCGGCGTAATGATCCATGTCGTGGCCATCCCAGACCTGGCTGGAGCGGCCATGACCGCGTCGATCGTGGGCCACTACGCGAAAGCCCTGGGCCAGGAAGAACAGCATCTGCGCATCCCAGTCGTCCGAGCTGAGCGGCCAGCCGTGATGGAAGTAGATCACCTGCGCATCGCGCGGTCCCCAGTCCTTGTAGAAGATCTCGACTCCATCCTTCGTTGTGACGTATCCCATGTTCGCTTCTCCTGTCTGATGTGGAGGTCTGCAATTGGAGATGCGCTCGCCAATCGGTACCGCGCATGGCGGGCGATGCCTGGAAAATGCGGCTGGCGTTGCCGTTGAGTCGCTTGGCCGCTATTGGACTCTAGGATTAAAGTAAGCTTTAAGGTCAATGATTCTGCCGAGGTGCAGCGTGAGAATTGGTGAACTGGCGAAACTCAGCGGCCTGGCGGCCTCTCGCATCCGCTTCTACGAGTCCAGTGGACTGATCACTTCGGTTGATCGCAAGGCCAACGGCTATCGCGATTACGGGCAGGACGCGGTGCTCATCCTGGAGATCATTACCGGGGCCCAGGCCGCAGGCTTTTCGCTGGAGGAAATCCGCAATCTCCTGCCAATCGGACAGAACAATTGGCAGCATGGGGAACTGCTGGACAGTCTCAAGCGCAAGGTGGCCGAGATCGAGGCCATGCAAGCGCGTCTGGAGCAGAACAAGGCGCAGTTGCTGGTCACCATCGAAGTCATCGAGAGCAAGCCGGAAGGCATGCAGTGCGGGGAGAATACGCAGCGGGTACTGAATCGCCTCCGTAAGGAAGCGAATGGGCCAGCGGGTTCCCGTCAGCCGGTTCGAGAAGACTGAGGCAGTGTTTCCGAACAAGGTGAGTCAGGCCGCGAGGGCCTGACTTTGAAGGCCGTAGCGACTACTCGCTGTCCAGCATCGATTGCAGGGGTTCGGGTGCATAGAGCGCGCTTTGGAACTGCGGCACGTACTCGTACTTCATCATCTTCCCCAGATCCAGGGACTTCATGAAGGTGGAAAGGCTGCCGCCATTCAGCGTGAGATTGACCGACTCGGCGCTCGTGCTGGAAGCGTGGCTCAATTGCCGGGATACCGCATAGCCGTAGGTCAACCCGCCCTTCTTATCGATGTTCGTGAAGCTGTTGGTCACCAACTCCACTTCAGATGAAGGCGCATCCAGCTTCTCTCCCTCGAAGACCACGTCAACCTTGCCTGTTTCGTTATCGACGATCTCGAAGGTCACGGACTTGTCACTCTCCCGGCGGTTGATACCCGTCAGCCACTTCGGCAAGTTGTAGCCGACCACGCCTCGTACCCGTGCAAGTTCGGTATTCACCGGAAGTTTCAGCACGTACCCCCAGAAATCCCCGGACAGCGACTGACCGACCAGCGAGACCGGGCCGAGGTTCGATGATCCTGGCTTGCTGGTGACGATGGACAGGGCGATTTCGTTGTAGCTGTCGTTGTCGCAGTACTCGTAGGAGTAAGCGGTAAGGGCGACAAGCCCCCTGCCCGGCCAGACCTGCAGCGGCTGGACCTTCTCCAGGACTTCAGCAGGCATCAACGCTCTGAGCTTGCCGATGTCCGCCGTGTAGACCGCGGTGATCCGGTTGTTCTGGTAATAGAAATTGGGTGAGTAGGATTCGAATCCCATGTCGACCTTGGTTTTCGTGAGCCCCCTGAACCAGCTCAGGTCGACGCCAGGGGCTTCTGATTCGATGGTGGCGAGCGGAGGATTGGAGCGGAAGCGGTCATACAGACCACCGGCGACGACAGGAACTTCATGGCCCCCGACGTTGATCATCACGCTTCTCGCTTCCTTGGCGTCGGGCGAACTTCCCGCCAGTGCGAAGGCCGAAACGGTACCCATGAATATCCCCGCCACTGCCGCAAAACTGCCTCGTTTCATCTGCTGACTCTCCGCTAAGTACGTTATGCCGTTGTTCCCTGTGGAACCCGCAAAGAGAACGCTAACGTTTAACTTAACTTTAAGGTCAAGCATTTCCATGGGGACATCGAGTTCCCTTGCAGGCTTGTTCGCACCTCCGGCCTTGCCTAATCTCGCTGCACCTTGCGAACAGAAGATCACCATGGATTTCTTCAAGTACCACGCTGCCAGTAACGATTACCTGGTTCATGCAGGCGAGCTCCCTTTCGCTCTTTCGCCGGCGGAAATCTCGCGGACCTGTGATCGACACAGGGGACTCGGATCGGACGGCATTCTTGTCCCGGTGCTCACACAGGGCGAAATGCCCAGCGTGATCATCTACAACACCGACGGTTCCCAAGCGGAGAAAAGCGGCAATGGACTGCGAATTTTCTGCCGCTACCTCTGGGATTGCGGCCACGTTGCGGCAGGCGAATTCCAGGTTCATACGGCCGGGGGAGTGGTGTCGTGCCAGGTCCTGGATGAAGGCCGCAACGTTGCCATTCGCATGGGGCGGGCGCAGTTCCCGGACAGGAACGCCCTGGAGGTGAATGTGCAGGGACGCGAGCTGCGGCTGAATCCGGTCTCCATGGGCAATCCGCATTGTGTGATTTTCATGGATCAACCCGATGAACAAACCGCGCGCTCCTTGGGGCCGGTCATCGAGCATCTCGAGCCCTTCCCCAATCGCACCAATGTGCAGTTCGTGAAAGTGATCGACCGCCACAACCTGGAAGTCCGCATCTGGGAGCGAGGCGTTGGCTATACGCTGTCCTCGGGTACCAGCAGCTGTGCTGCAGCAGCGGTCAGCCGGCGGCTGGGACTCGTGGAGCCGCAGGTGAATGTCCATATGCCCGGTGGACTGATCCAGATCGTGCTGGATGAGAACTTCGAGGTCCTGATGCGAGGGCCGGTGCGCCGCGTAGGCCGCTACAGCCTGGACGAAGAGTCTTTCAGCTGAGCCTTGCCCTTCCCGTGCTCGTCAGGAAGCAGCGCCATGAACAGGAACCGTGAACTGGACGGTCGCACCGCGGGGCTCGTTTGCGCTCGCCCACAATTGGCCGCCATGGGCGTCGATGATCGAGCGGCAAATCGACAAGCCCATGCCCAGCCCAGCGGACTTCGTGGTGTAGAACGGTGCGAAGATCTGCTCTGGCTCCGAGGCGAATCCCGGACCTGAATCGCTCACCGCCACCCGCACGTAACCGCCATCGTCCTCGACCGTGCTGATGACGAGCTGCCGCCCTCCATCCCCGACGTCGCTCATCGCTTCCAGTGCATTGATGATCAGATTGAGGAGTACCTGTTGCAGTTCGACACGGTCGCCCTCGATGCGCGGCAGGCCCTCTGCCAGTTGCAGCTTCACCAGGGCCTTGCCCTTGGTGGCCTGGCCGCGGGTGAATTCCACCATTTCGAGGATCGCCTCGTTGAGGTCCATCGGTAGCTTCTGGGAAGGCGCCTTCCGCAACAGCTCACGGATGCGCCCGATGACATCCGCCGCCCGGTTGCCATCCTTGATGATTCGCCCAATCGTGTTTCCGACTTCGCCGAGGTCGGGTGATGGGGCACCGAGTAGCCGCTGGGCGACCTGGGCATTGAGGATGGTCGCTGCGATGGGTTGATTGACTTCGTGGGCGATGGTGGCCGTCAGCTGACCCATGGTGGCGACGCGGTTGGCGTGTGCCAGTTCCGTCTGCACTTCGCGGTAGCGCCGCTCGCTCCCACGAACCTGTTCTTCGGCCTGCTTGCGTTCGGTCAGGTCCAGCACGAACGCGACCCCTTCCTTCCGGCTCCCTTCGAAGGAAGCCAGGCCGACGACCACTGGCACACGGCTGCCATCTTTCCTGATGTATTCCTTTTCATAGGGTTGCGCCCTCCCCGTCTGCAACGCACTCGCCAGGGAGCGTTCACTGATCGCCATGAACTCCGGCGGCGTCAGGTCCCGCCAGCGCAGGAGGCCCGCCAACAGATCCTCGCGCGCATAGCCGATGATGCGGAGAAAGGCATCATTGGCATCGATCAGGCCGCCACTGGCGTTCCAGACCACGATGCCGATGATGTTGGCATCCACCAGGCGCCGGATCTTCGCTTCGCGCTCCGCCACTTCGCGGTACAGGCGAGCGTTCTCCAGGGAAATCGCGGCTTGCGAGGCAACCAGCTTCAGCACGGCGATGCGCGTCGGGCTGAATACGCGGGCCGTGAGGTTGTTTTCCAGGTAAAGGGCACCGATGAGCTTCGCCTGGTTCATCAGCGGCAGGCAGAGAATCGAGCGGCAGTGGCGCGTGCGGATGTAGGTGTCCGCAGCAACGCCGGGGTCGGCAGAGGCATCATCCAGCACGATGCTCTCGTGGGCGCGCAGGACATGGAAAAGGATCGACTCCGGCAGCATCTCCGCGCTCACCGGTATGTCGCGAAGTTGCAGCTCGGCGGCCTCGCCTCCCATGGTCGCTTCTGCCGCTATGCGTGCCTCGCCGGCGTCCGACAGCACCAGTAACCCACGTTCCGCGCCGGCCTGTTCAATGGCCGTCCGCATGACCATGTCGATCAATCTTTCCAGGACGATTTCACTGGAAGCCGCCTGCGACACCTTGATCACGGTCGCGAGGTCCAGGTGCTCCACCGACGTGGCAATGGTGCTCGTCGGGCCAGGGGCCGGGTCGTCCGCCTTCAGGAACGGATGCGCCTGCTCGAGCTGCTGTACCTTGCCCATCGCCCCCCAGCGCAGGTAGGCATAGCGGGCATCCTGCAGGTACAGGCGGGCGATCTTGTGGAAGCCAGCCGATGCGTAGAACTGCGCCGCGAGCTCATTGGCCAACGCTTCGATCTGGTCGAAACCGCTTTCCTGCGCCGACTGGATGGCCTGTTCATAGAGCAGCTCGGCGTCCACGCGGCGGCCTTCTATGCGGGCGATTTCAGCGCTCACCAGCAGGGCGCGGCTGGCGAAGTTCTCGGCACAGAGCGCTACCCAGCTTTGCAGCTGTTGCTGGTGCGCGATCAGCTCATGCAGATGCTGTTGGCGATCACCAACCGGGATGCTGTCGCACAGCGCTGCTCTGGCCAGCGCGGCGTAGAAGAAGTGCTCGGCTTCCTCGATGAAGGAATGAGACGCCCAGAGCACCTCTTGCGCCTTCGACGCCGCTTCCATGGCGGCCTCGATGTCTCCTGCCAGGTAGCGCGCTTGCAGTTTCCGCACCCAATGCCAGCACGCGAGCACCCGCGAGACGTCCGCTATGCGCTCCTCGGCCAGGCGCTCATTGAAGTGCTCATCATCCAGGCAACCAAAGATGGGAGTGAGGCCCCTCAGCGAGCGGATCAGCGCAAGCTGGTTTTCAATGAAGCCGATGGCGAGTCCGAAACGGATCTTGCGGGCATAGGCCAGCCCCCGCTCGGCCTCCTCTTGAAGTTCGGGTAATCGCTCACCGGCGAACAGCAGGTTCGAGACAAGACAGTTGCGCGAGAAGGCGCCAAACGGCAGGTCACCAATTCGGTTAGCCGTGGCAAACACTCGCTGCAACTGCTCCGAACAGCTCCGTATGGGCTGCGCCCAGCGCGCCACGAAGACCGAGAAGCAGAAGTAGGTGCGCGCCTCGTAGCGCTGGAGACCCAGGCGCTCGACGAGCTTGCAGGCGAGTTCGCCGAATCGATAGCCGGCCTCATAGTCGCCGAAGCGCCGCCCGGTAATCCTGGGTACGGTGGCGTAGGCCACACACGAGGCATCGCAGTTGCCATGCTCGATGCTGAGCGTGATCGCCTTGCAGATCGTCAGGGAAGCCAGGTTCGAATTCGCATGCAAGGCGGGTGACGTCAGCTTGACCAGCGCCTCGACGGTCGCAAGAGCAATAGCGTCCTCCATCAGTGGCAGGTCGATGAGCTCTTCGATCGGGCGGCCGGCGAGACTGGTCCAGATGCGCTCATACTCACCGCGCACCACCTCATCCGCAGGCGTGGGTGACCATTCGATGCCCACATGCCGCAGGTAATCGAGGCACACCGAGACCGCGCGACTGCTCTGGTTCAGCAGCAGGCACACATCCATTCGCACGCACGCCACCCTGGCCCATTCGACCGGACCGGCGACACGGTGGGTCAGGGCCGCCAGGCGTTCGTCGGCAATGATCAATTGGCCGGTGAGGAACTCGCATTCGGCGCGATTCAGTTCCAGTGCGAAAGCCAGCTCATGTCGGCGCTCCCAGGACACTTCATCCAGTAGCTCGGCACCGGCCGCGAGATAAGTGAGCGCCGAAGCGAATGTCGTCGCGGCCTTGGCCCGCCGCCCGGCCAGAAGGTTGATCTCGGCGAGTTGCTCCCGCTCTTCGCGGTCCGTGATCAACCCGGCACCACGATTGAGTTGGCCGGCGATCTCGAAAATCGCCTCCTCCCAATCTTCTTCCGGCGTCTGCTTGACGAGCATTCGGCCTATGCGCAGATGGGCTTCGGCTCGGGAAGTTTCGGCGATCAGCGAGTACGCGGCTTCGTGGATGCGGTCGTGCACGAAGGCATAGGCGCCATCCAGCCGCTCGACCAGTTCCTGGCGAATCGCCTCCCACAGCAAAGCCTGGAGCTGGGAGCGCCTGACACCGAGCACGGAAGCCAGCGTGTGGGTCTTCGCGACATTGCCCAGACAGGCCAGCTGCTGCAGTGCCTGCTGAGTTTCGGCAGGCAAGCGGCTCAGCTTTTCCACCATCAGGTCAACGACGTTATCCGTGTAGCCCTTGGTGTGGATTCGCCCGGCGTCCCAAAGCCACTGCTCCCTCTCGTGATCGAAGGTCAGCAGCTCTCCGTCGACCAGGGCGTGGAGGAACTGGATGACGAAGAAGGGATTGCCGGCGGTCTTGTCGTGCATCAGCCGGGCCAGCGGTTCGACATGCTCCGGGCTGCAATGGAGCGATTCGGAAATCAACTGAGTGATGTGCGCCGTTGACAGGGGGGACAGGCTGATCTGCTCGATCCGGCCGCCAGCATTCCTGATGGCCTGGAGCTTGCCCGTCAGCGGGTGCAGCGCATCCACTTCGTTATCGCGATACGCGCCAATGAGCATCAGATGGCGGAGGTCCGAACTGGTCAGCAGTTCCTCCAGAAGATCGAGCGTCGCCGTATCGAGCCATTGCAGGTCATCGAGAAACAGCGCCAGGGGATGCTCGGCCTGGGCAAATACACCGATGAAACGCTGGAACACCAGCAGGAACCGGCGTTTTGCCTGGGGCGCGTCCAGCTCCGGCACGGGCGGTGGCTCGCCAATGATCAGTTTCAGTTCGGGGAGCAGATCGGTCATCAGCCGCGCATTGGGTTCCAGCGCGTCAGACAAGGCCGTGCGCCAGCGCGCCAGCTCGCTGTCGCGCTTGCCCAGGAGCGGACTCAGCAGGCTCTGGAACGCCTGAACCAGCGTCGAGTAAGGGATGTCGCGCTGGTACTGGTCGAACTTGCCCGACGCGAAGAGCCCGTGCTGCGCCAACAGCACCTTGTGCAGTTCGTTGACGACCGAGGACTTACCGATGCCGGAATAGCCGGAGAGCAGCACCAGTTCCGGCGAGTTGCTGTTGACGATGCGATCGAAGGCCGCAACCAGTGCCTCCACTTCGTGCTCCCGTCCGTACAGCTTCTCGGGGATCAGCAGCCGGTCAGGCGTGCCACGTTCATCCAGGGGAAACTCATCGATGCGACGCTGGCGCTGCCAGTCGGCCAGGCATTGGTGCAAGTCATGCTCCAGGCTGGCGGCAGTCTGGTAACGGTCTTCCGCGGTCTTCGCGAGGAGCTTCATCACGATGCGGGAAACCATGGCCGGAACGGTTGCCACCCGTTCATGGGGCGGAACAGCCTTGCGGGCGATGTGGCAATGAACCCATTCCATGGCATCGGCGGCCTGGAACGGCAAGGTTCCGGTCAGCATCTGGTAAAGCGTGACGCCAAGCGCATACAGGTCGCTGCGTGAATCGATCGAGCGGTTCATCCGGCCGGTCTGCTCCGGCGCCATGTAGGCCAGCGAGCCGGCGATGGTTTCCGGCGGTTCAGGCGCCTGCCGCTCCCGAGGCAGCCGCGAGGCCAGGCCGAATCCGCTGAGCCGGGCCTGGCCGTCGGTGCAGTTCACCAGGATATGCGCGGGCTTGAGGTCCTTATGGACAAGGCCGCGCTGGTGGAATCGGGACAATGCCCCGGCGATGTTCACGGCAAGATGCAGGAAATCCCCGGTCTCCATGGGGGCGGCGAGCAGTTCGGACAGCAGCTCGCCACCCGGGTCCGCGCACACCAGGCAAGGCCGGCCAGCTTCGCGCACCAGTTCCAGTGGGCGCACCGCCCAGGCGGCGTCCAGCTCGTCCTTCAGGCTGAATTCGTGGGTGAGGCGATCTAGGGCGGCAGGCGAAGGGTGTTCGGCGACCAGGCGGGCGATCAGAACGCTCTGTCCGCCCTCCTCGCCCAGGCGGAATTCCCGGCAGTAGGTGCGTTCACCATCGTCCCACAAGATCGACGAACGCTTGCCCATCGCCTATGTCATCGCCTGGAGGTTGTATGTCTGCCGCCGGCGCAAGGGCCAACCGCCCTTTCATGAGCCGGTCACTCATGTCCATATGGCTCGAGGGGAGGCTCGAGGGGAGGCTCGATTGACTGCGGGGCGTGCGGTGCAACCCGGTGCGGGATTTACTGCCCCGGGTGCCCTGATTGGCGGGCCGTCTGCTTCTTCTGTGCTGCAAAAAGGCTAGGTCAGAAATTAACCATCCAAGGTGAAATCTGATGAACAGGCCCGGCTGAGCGAGCGGAGAAATGCTTCTGGAAATTTCAGTGCAACGCTTTACCGCTGCTAGTGCTCCGCACCTGCCAGTTCAAAGCTAAGGGCAATGGCCACGGGCAGGTTAGCTGGCAGGTTGCGAACCCCGCATACCGAGCGCACATGGCCGGCCCGCTGCTCGAAGATGCTGGCCAGGAGTTCGGACGCGCCGTCCACCACCTGCGGGTGTGCCACGAAACCTTCGTCGCAGGCCACGTATGCCTCCAGGCGAATTACCTGTCGGATGCGTTCGAAGCTGCCCAGGTGCTGGTGCAACTGGGCGAGCGAATTGAGCACGGAAAGCCGGGCCGCGATGCGGCCCTCTTCAATCGAAAGTTCTCGCCCGAGCAATCCGGTCAGCATCGGTCGTCCATCAATCACCGGCCCTTGCATGGAAACGTGCAGCGTCGTTCCAGCCTCGACAACCGCCAGGTAGGCACCTAGCGGTTGTGGTGGTTTGGGCAGGCCGATGCCGAGCGCGACCAGGCGCTGCATCGCCGGATCAGCGATGCGCCCTTCCCCAGGCCGGATCATCATTCCGCCCAGGGCAGGAGGATGATGCTCCCGCGCGCCCGGTTGCTGGCGATGCGTTCGTGAGCATCCGCCGCACGGGACAACGGCAGGACGCTGTCGATCACCGGTTTGACCTTGCCTTCCTTGATGGGGTCGAGCCAGGCAGCGAAGTCTTCGATATCGCCGACCAGCGTTCCGCGCAGCTGCTTCTGGGTGAAGAAAAAGTTCCTGATGTCGAAGGTGACTTCGCTGCCCGCCATGAACCCCATGGCCACGATGATACCCATCGGCCGGACCGCCTCGATGGTCCGGGCCAGTACATCGCCACCCAGATTGTCGATCGCAACGTCGACGCCCTTCCCCTCCGTCCACTTGCCGAGTGCCTCGACGAAATCTTCTTCGTTGCTGTTGATGACCAGTTCGGCGCCCAGGCTGGCCGCAAGCGCGGCCGACGACTCGCTCTGAACGGTGACCGCCACGCGCGCTCCCAGCGCACGGGCTACCTGGATACTCATGATGCCGGTGCTGGAGGCCCCCGCATGGATGAGCACCCGATCACCCGCCTTCACTTCGCCGACGATCTGTACGGAGCGGATCGCGATGAGCAGGGCAACCGGCAGCGCAGCGATCTGCTCGACCGGCAGCCCGGTGGTGTCCCGAAGCAGCCAGCGCTCATTCACAACGATGTACTGCGCATAGGTCCCTGGCACGTGGATACCCGGAATGGCATAGCTGGCCGCGTTGGTGACGGGGCGAACCTGCGCTTCCGCCGCATCCAGCGGATAGCCCGGCATCGAGATTACCCGCTCGCCAACGCTGAAGCCGGTCACACCAGCGCCCAATTCCGCCACTTCGCCCACCGCATCAGAACCGAGGATGTGCGGGAAAGCCAGCTGGGGCGCAATCTGGCCAAGACGCACGTAGTGATCCAGACGGTTGATGCCGACAGCCAGCACCTTCACCAGGACCTCACCTGGACCGGGAACCGGCGTGGGTACGTCTTCGAGTCGGAGTTGTTCGGGGCCTCCAAAGGCATGGATGACAGCTGCTTTCATGGTGGTATCTCGCAATCAGGTTGAACGTGTTGGCAAGGCCGCTTCGGTAGGGAGTCTTGCGCTGACCGCTTGGCGGCTTTCAGTCGAAGTCACCAATCGGGTGATACCATCCTAATCACCGTATGATCCTTTATGTAAGTAGGCACTTTTCAGTGCCGTAGATACCAAACAGTTTCATAGACACCTTTTGGTAACCACAATGAACGCCACTACTGAACACGCCGAATCCGCATTCGTACTCAGGGAAAACTGCCCGCAGAGACGCATCCACTACATCCTCAATGGCAAGTGGACCTCCATGGTCATCTACGCGTTGAGCCACGGCGCGCTGCGGACCGGACAACTGGAGCGAACCCTCCCTGGCATTTCCAAGAAGATGCTCACGCAGACCTTGCGGGACGTGGAAAACAGCGGTCTGGTGCATCGCGAAGTGTTCAACGTCGTTCCTCCCCGGGTCGAGTATTCGCTGACCCCGCTGGGGGAAACCTTCGTCGAGCCACTGCGCGAGCTCTATGACTGGGCAGCGCGAAATTCCGCCGCACTGGATGAACTCGAGCGGAATCTGCAGAAAGCGGAATCGTCAGTTTCATAGCGCCGGCACGGCAATCTTATGCGCTGGCGGAAAGCTCACTTTGCTGACGGTGAACGACTTGCTTGACTCTCAATGCACAGCATTGACAAGCGCCTCTCGCCCGAGTGGAAACTCGCGGAGTACGACCGAACGCGGAGCAACGGCAATGCCCCATAGTCGAGATACGGTGTGAGGAAATATGCAGATGAGCGAAGTACTCCCGGCCAGTTCAAGCCAGCGGCCCTCCTCCGCCCTCGATGAGTTCTTCTTCGACGAGGTGGATGCCTGGGAGGCGGCCGTCGAGCGCAGTTGTGCGCCGTTGCGCATCACCTTGCAGCCCGAGCACAGGCTTAAGGCCACGCTGATCGAGCAGATGTTCGGTGAGCTGTACCTCAGTCGCGTGACATCGGTCAGCTGCCACTGCGCACACGACCGCGCGCACATCCGCCAGGGGACGGACGATGCCTTTCTCTACAGCCTGCAACTGCAGGGCGAAGGGCGTCTGATCCAGAGCGACCGCAGCGTAGTACTCAAACCCGGAGACGGTGCGCTTTACGATTGCACCCAGCCGTTTCGCTGGGAGTTCAGTGGCGACCTGCAACAGCTGGTCGTGCGCCTGCCCCGAGACCTGTTCCAGCGCTATGTGAAAGGCGCCGAAAGAATCACGGCCCTGCGTGTGGACGGTGGCCGTGGGGTAGGTCGCTTGCTGACGGGGCACTTGCGATCACTGCTCGATGAGCGCCATGCAATCCAGCCCGCGACCTTCCGTTTCATGGCCGGCAGCACCCTCGACCTGCTCGGCGGTGCCCTGAGCGAGTTGAGCGACCGAGCCCCCATCGCCGCGAGCAATCTGCAGACCTACCACCTCAACCGGGCCTATGCGTACATCGCCGAACATATCCGCCAGCCCGAGCTCTGCCCCGAGGCCATTGCCAGGGCGCTGGGCATCTCGGTGCGTTACCTCCACCAACTGTTCCAGGGCAGCGGTGCAACCGTTGCCCGGCATATCCAGGAAATGCGCCTGGACGGCTGTGCGCGCGACCTCGCAAACCTGCCCGCCGACACCTACTCCATCAGTTACCTGGCTTATTCCTGGGGCTTCGAAAACGCCGCCCACTTCAGCCGCACCTTCCGCAATCGCTTCCAACTAACTGCACGGGACTATCGAGCCCTGCACGCAAAGCAGCCCGCTCCCGCACTGCGCTGACAGTCAACAAAGCCGTTCCTCCACGGCGAAGAGCCCACTCCCGACCTTCCGTAGCATCCGGTTTGAGGGGAAGCCGCATATCCAGCGGCTTTCCCCGGTTCCAGTGCCCTTTCGGAGAGTCGTCTCATGTCGATCGATTTCACCCTGACAGATGCCCAGGCGGAGCTGAAAGCCGCCGCGCGCCGGTTCGCCCGGGAAACCCTGAGCCAGGTCAGGGAAGCCATCCACTACTTGCCCACCCCGGAAAGCCGCTTCCTGGCGACCCGCCCGTTCTATGAGGAATTGGTTCGCGAAGGATTCTTGCGCCGGTTGATCCCGCAACCCTTCGGCGGAGAAGGTGGCGGCATGGTCGACATGGCCATAGTCGCTGAAGAGTTCTACGCCGAAGACGCCAATGTCCCGCTGACGGCTTTCGCCAACCTACTGGGCCTGATGCCGATCTTCCTGGCCGGCACCCCGGAGCAGCAAAAGGCCTTCGTCGCGCCCTTCCTCGAATGCCGTGGTGCACCGCTGGCGGCGCTTGCATCCAGTGAGCCGGGCGGCAGCGCGAACTACCACTCCGATGCAGTGGGCGGCGGTGTTCGCACCCGTGCTCGCCTGGACGGCCAGCAGTGGGTTATCGACGGAGCCAAGCAATGGATCTCTGGCGCTTCGGGGTGGGACGGCAAGGGGGCTGACCTGCTTTGCGTCGTGTGCCGCACTGATGCCGGTGTAGCGCCGCAGAACGGCGTTTCCGTTCTCCTCGTACCGGGACCGGCCGCAGGTTTCCGGGTCAACCGCTATCACGAATCCCCAGGGCACCGAGGCCACCTGACATCCAACTTCACCCTGGATCAGGTGCGGGTTCCCGAAGGCAACATCGTCGGCGGCGTCGGCCAGGGACTTCAGGTGGTGGACGCCAGTTTCTCGGCTACCGCGGCCCTGGTCGGCGTCATGTCGCTTGGTGTCCTGCGCGCGGCGTTCGACTTCACCTTGCACTTCGCCAGGACCCAACGACGGGGTGGCCCTGTTCCCGTCATCGAACATCAGGCCGTGGGCTATGCATTGGCAGATGCCAAGGCATCCATCGAGGCCGTGCGCAGCCTCAGCTACCGGGCCTGCTTCGCACTCGACCAGCAAGCCCCCGAAGCCCTGGAACTCGCCCTGCACGCCAAGGTGTTCGGCTCGGAAACCGCCGTGCGGGTCATCACCGAGTTGATGCGCGTCGTCGGCATCGACAGCTACGACCACGCCACGTCGCCCCTTGCCTCGCTACTCCAGGATGCCCTCGCCTTTCCCCTGTTCGACGGCGGCAACATGGGCGTGCGTCGTCGCCAGCTTCACGAACTGATGAAGCAGGACGACTACGACTCCCTTTCCACGGTGTTCCACCTGTAGCACGCGCCACCAGCAGTCATTGACGTCGCCACTCAAAACAAATCCAAGAAAGGGAGTCGCAACAATGAAATCCAGCAACGCCCCCGCTCCAACCCCGCCTGCAAAACGGGTGAAACGCCTGATTCGCACCCTCCTGCTGCTGAGTGCCCTGTACGGTGCCAGTGCCAGCGCAGGTGTTATCCCCACCGACCCCGGCGATTACGTCGCCTTTCCCGCCGGCACCAACCTGGCCGTCCTCTACTACAACCATGCCGAACGCAACGACGTTTACCTGAACGGCCACAAGCAAGACACGCAAGGGTTCGGGCTGGACAACGACATCGCGGCATTTCGTGCCGTGCATTACGTCGAACTCGGACCGCTCCTGGCCGCACCGCAGGTCATAGTCCCGTTCGGCAGCCTGCGAATGAAAGGTGCTGCGGACGCAAGCGCCAGCGGCGTGGGCGATCCCCTCATCGGCAGCGCGTTCTGGCTCATCAATGATCCTGCGCGCAGACGCTACCTGTCGTTCGGCGCCTGGATCGCCCCTCCCCTCGGCAACTACGACGCTGACGATGGTCCGGTCAACATCGGTGAGAACCGCTGGAAAGGCGTTCTCCACACGTCTTACACCCAGCCGCTGTTCGGCAACCTCGCCGGGGAGGTCACCGCAGAGTGGGATTTCTTCGGCGAGAACGACGACTTCGCCGGAATGACCCGCAAACAGTCCCACATCTTCGAGCTGCAAACCCACCTTCGCTACGACTTCTCGCCAGGCAGCTTCGTCGGTGTGAGCTACTTCCACACGACAGGCGGCGAGAATCGTTTGAACGGCGTCGACCTCGACGACTCGCTCAATACCAAACGCTATCTGCTGTCGGTTGCCCATATGGTCGCTCCAACCGTGCAGCTGATGGGCCAGGTGGGCCAGGACCTGGAAGTTCGCAACGGCCCGAAGGAAGACTTTCGCGTCAATTTGCGCCTGGTCAAGATCTTCTGATTCCCCACTGTCCAGACAACCCGGCACTTCTGCCGATGGCGTTGCCTTGCCCGGAAAACGAGGCAACGTCCCTTCAACATCAAGAGGACCGAACATGAGCAAGGTTGAGATCCTGCCGCAGGTGGCGGCATTCCTGGAGCGCCGCCATGGCTGCTTCATCGATGGCCAGTGGGTGCTGCCGGAAGGCCCGACCACGAAGGTTGTGAATCCGGCCACGGGCGAGCCTATCGCCACCGTGCCGGATGTGTCGCTCGACTATGTCGACCAGGCCGTGCAGTCCGCTTTCCACGCCTTTGAATCAGGCGCGTGGTCCGGCCTGCGTCCGGCTGACCGCGAGCGCATCCTGCTGCGTTTCGCCGCCCTGGTGGAAGAGAACGCGGAAGAACTGGCCCAGTTGGAAACCCTGAGCCAGGGCAAGTCGATCAACATGTCGCGCATGCTGGACGTCGGCGCCACTGTCGAGTTCATGCGCTACATGGCCGGCTGGGCGACCAAGATCGAAGGCCAGACCATGGACGTGTCCATCCCGATCCCGCCGGGCTCGCGCTTCACCGCCTTCGCTCGTCGTGAGCCGGTGGGCGTGGTCGCTGGCATCGTGCCGTGGAACTTCCCGCTGATGATCACCACCTGGAAGGCCATGCCGGCGCTGGCCACCGGCTGCACCGTGGTCATCAAGCCCGCCAGCGAAACCCCGCTGACCGCCCTGCGCCTGGCCGAACTGGCCTTCGAAGCGGGCATCCCGGCCGGCGTGTTCAACGTCGTCACCGGCGGTGGCAGCACCGTGGGTAACGCCCTGGCGTCGCACCCGCTGATCAGCAAGGTGTCCTTCACCGGCTCCACCGCCGTGGGCAAGAGCGTCGGCGTGGCCTGCATGGAGAACATGACCCGCTTCGCCCTGGAGCTGGGTGGCAAGAACCCGATGATCCTGCTGGCCGATGCCGACGTGGAGAAGGCGGTGCAGGGCGCGCTGCTCGGCGGCCTGCTGAACAACGGTCAGGTCTGCGCCGCGGCCTCGCGCTTCTACGTGCACCAGTCCATCTACGAGCCCTTCGTCGAAGGCCTGGCCGCTGCGGTGAAGGGCCTGTCCATCGGTCCGGGCATGGACCAGGACGCGGCGATCAACCCGCTGGTCTCGCGCAAGCAGCAGCTGAATGTGCTCAAGCACATTGACCTGGCCCGCCAGGAAGGCGCCCGCGTGGTCGCCGGTGGCGAGCGCCTGGAAGGCGACGGCTTCTTCGTTCAGCCCACCGTGCTGGCCGACGTGAACCACGAGATGACCGTGTCGCGCGAGGAAGTCTTCGGCCCGGTGCTGTCGGTGATCCCCTTCACCGACGAGGACGCCATGATCGAACTGGCCAACGACAGCGT
>NZ_SSOL01000063.1:0-2199 GCF_029871275.1 Pseudomonas sp. BN414 | reverse complement strand
GCGTCCTGCTTAGCGAATGAATTCGCCCCCACAGGTGCTGGCTCAGCCCCCCGACATTCCGGCGTGCCTGCCTTTTTTTGGGGGCGATTTCAATCGCGATGGGCAGCGCAGTTGCCCCCCGTGTGGACCTTAGGGCAGGACTTTGTCCTGCTTAGCGAATGAATTCGCCCCCACAGGTGCTGGCCCAGCCCCCGACATTCCGGCTTGCCTGCCTTTTTTGTGGGGGCGATTTCAATCGCGATGGGCAGCGCAGCTGCCCCCTGAGAGACCTTTAGGCAGGACTTTGTCCTGCTTGGCGAATGAATTCGCCCCTACAGGTGTTTATCACCCGCCCCCTGGCCTGTCTGGCAGCCCTGCCAACACGACTGGCACAGACAAAAAAACCTCGATCCCCTGCAGCGCAGAGAATCCGGACATCGGCCCTGCTTCCGCGCTTGCCGTCGTGGCTGCGCGGGCGGGCTTGTGATGATCGAGGTAGGAAGTCGATGTACAAACATAACAAGGGGCTGCTGTTCGGCGTGTTGTCGCTGCTGATGGCCCAGTCGGCGCTGGCGGCGGACTGCGCGCCGGATCAGGTGCAGAAGGGCGAGGCACTGTTCGGCAGTGATTGCTCGGTGTGCCATTCGGCCAAACAGGGCGGCCCGGCCATGATGGGTCCCAACCTGCACGGCCTGTATGGCCGCAAATCCGGCAGCCTGGCCGGTTTCAGCTACTCCCAGGCGATGAAGACCAAAGCGGTGGAATGGAAGCTGGACAGCCTGGAGCAGTTCATCGCCCAGCCCCAGTCCTTCGTCGCCGGCACCTACATGCCCTATGCCGGGATGGCCGACGTCGCCGGGCGTCGCGCAGTCGGCTGCTTCCTGGGCGCACAGAAATAATGATGGTGCCGGGCAGGCGCCCGGCCCACGAATGAAGAGGATCGAGCATGAGCAAGGTTGAAATCCTGCCGCAGGTCGCGGCATTCCTGGAGCGTCGCCACGGCTGCTTCATTGACGGTCAATGGGTGCTGCCGGAAGGCGCGACCACCCCGGTACTGAACCCCGCCACCGGCGAAGCCATCTCCCACGTGCCTGACGCGCCGCTGGAGTACCTGGATCGCGCCGTGCAGTCCGCCCACCAGGCGTTCAAGTCCCGCGTCTGGTCCGGCCTGCGTCCGGCTGACCGCGAGCGTATCCTGCTGCGTTTCGCCGCCCTGGTGGAAGAGAACGCGGAAGAACTGGCCCAGCTGGAAACCCTGAGCCAGGGCAAATCGATCAACATGTCGCGCATGCTGGACGTCGGCGCCACTGTCGAGTTCATGCGTTACATGGCCGGCTGGGCGACCAAGATCGAAGGCCAGACCATGGACGTGTCCATCCCGATCCCGCCGGGCTCGCGCTTCACCGCCTTCGCTCGTCGTGAGCCGGTGGGCGTGGTCGCTGGCATCGTGCCGTGGAACTTCCCGCTGATGATCACCACCTGGAAGGCCATGCCGGCGCTGGCCACCGGCTGCACCGTGGTCATCAAGCCCGCCAGCGAAACCCCGCTGACCGCCCTGCGCCTGGCCGAACTGGCCTTCGAAGCGGGCATCCCGGCCGGCGTGTTCAACGTCGTCACCGGCGGTGGCAGCACCGTGGGTAACGCCCTGGCGTCGCACCCGCTGATCAGCAAGGTGTCCTTCACCGGCTCCACCGCCGTGGGCAAGAGCGTCGGCGTGGCCTGCATGGAGAACATGACCCGCTTCGCCCTGGAGCTGGGTGGCAAGAACCCGATGATCCTGCTGGCCGATGCCGACGTGGAGAAGGCGGTGCAGGGCGCGCTGCTCGGCGGCCTGCTGAACAACGGTCAGGTCTGCGCCGCGGCCTCGCGCTTCTACGTGCACCAGTCCATCTACGAGCCCTTCGTCGAAGGCCTGGCCGCTGCGGTGAAGGGCCTGTCCATCGGTCCGGGCATGGACCAGGACGCGGCGATCAACCCGCTGGTCTCGCGCAAGCAGCAGCTGAATGTGCTCAAGCACATTGACCTGGCCCGCCAGGAAGGCGCCCGCGTGGTCGCCGGTGGCGAGCGCCTGGAAGGCGACGGCTTCTTCGTTCAGCCCACCGTGCTGGCCGACGTGAACCACGAGATGACCGTGTCGCGCGAGGAAGTCTTCGGCCCGGTGCTGTCGGTGATCCCCTTCACCGACGAGGACGCCATGATCGAACTGGCCAACGACAGCGT